>CAINWC010000233.1 GCA_903854305.1 uncultured Pseudomonadota bacterium
AGACGCTGGCATTTGCGTGATCAAATGTCGATTCGTGAGATAGCTAAAAGAACTGGCTTATCTCGCAACACCATCAAGAAATACCTGCGCAATGAGATTATTACCCCTCAATATATGGGGCAAGGACGTGTCAGTAAATTAAGTCCCTATTTAGACAAGCTGCAACAGTGGCTTAAAACCGAATCCAAACGCGGACGTAAAGAACGACGTAACGTGAAGCAGCTTTATCATGACTTGGTTAAACTCGGTTATCTTGGTTCTTATGACCGTGTAGTTGCCTACGCCAAGCAATGGCGACTGCAACAGCAGCTATTGGCTGGCACCATCGGTCGTGGTGCTTTCATTCCACTGACATTCTCCCCTGGCGAAGCTTTCCAGTTCGACTGGAGTGAAGACTGGGCTGTCATCGCTAATGAGCGCGTGAAGCTACAAGTAGCCCATTTCAAACTCGCGCACAGTCGCGCATTTTACTTACGGGCTTACCCACTGCAAACCCATGAGATGTTGTTCGATGCACATCATCACGCTTTTCTCTGTTTAGGTGGCGTTCCTAAGCGCGGTATCTACGACAACATGCGCACCGCAGTTGATAAGGTCGGTCGTGGCAAGCAGCGCACCGTGAATGCAAGATTTAAAGCCATGGCCAGTCATTACCTGTTTGAAGCTGAATTCTGCAACCCAGCTTCTGGCTGGGAGAAAGGCCAAGTTGAGAAGAATGTGCAGGATGCACGACACCGACTGTGGCATCAAGCACCGCCATTCGCCATCTTGGAAGCACTGAACAATTGGCTGACTGAACGCTGTATGGCCTTATGGCAACAAATATCCCATCCAGAAGACCGCCAACAAACCATCGCGAGTGTGTGGCAATTAGAACTACCGACCTTAATGCCCGTGCCCCAATCCTTTGATGGCTTTGTGGAATACACCAAGCGTGTCACACCGACTTGCTTAGTCAACTTTGAACGTAATCGCTACAGTGTGCCGGCCTCTTTTGCTAACCGACATGTGAGCTTACGTGTCTATGCAGATCACTTAGTCATGGTGGCAGAAATGGCGGTCATTGCTGAACACAAACGCATCATCAATCGTCATCACCGCAGTAGCATAACTTGTTATGAATGGCAGCACTACTTAAGTGTCTTGCAGCGTAAACCTGGGGCCCTACGTAATGGCGCACCATTTACGGCATTACCTGAAGCATTCAAACAACTGCAAACCAAGTTATTAACAAGAGCTGGCGGTGACAGGGAAATGGTCGAAGTGCTTTCACTGGTGCTGCACTATGACGAGACGCTAGTACTTGCTGCGATTGAAGAGTCCTTGTCATTAGGCGTGGCCTCTAAACCGAACATCCTCAATATATTAAGGCGAATGATTAGTCCTGCGCTACCACCACTGGCTGATACACCACAGCGCTTATCATTGAGTGAGGAGCCTATCGCAAACGTTGAACGCTACGATGGCCTAAGGGAGGTGCGTCATGCAGCATGATGTGATGATGACCACTTTAAAAGGATTAAAGCTGTATGGCATGGCACAGGCGGCAGATGAACTTCATCAACAAGGCGTGCCTAGTTATGAGTCAGCACAACCTATATTAGGCGGCCTGTTAAAAGCTGAAATAGCAGAACGAGAGATACGTTCGATTAACTACCAAGTCAAGATTGCCAAGTTTCCAGTCTATCGAGATTTAACTGGCTTTGACTTTAGTCAGAGTTCAGCCAACGAACCATTAATTAAGCAGTTACATCGGTGTGCTTTTATTGATGATGCACAGAATGTGGTACTCATTGGCGGACCTGGTACAGGTAAAACCCACATAGCCACAGCCATTGGTGTACAGGCCATTGAGCATCATCTAAAACGTGTTCGTTTCTTCTCTACGATTGAACTGGTCAACACTTTAGAGTTAGAGAAAGCTGCTGGTAAACAAGGGCAACTAGCGTTTAGGTTGATGTATGTGGATTTAGTGATTTTAGATGAGTTGGGATACTTACCCTTTAGCCAAGCTGGCGGTGCCTTGTTGTTTCATCTGCTGAGTAAGTTGTATGAACATACTAGCGTCATCATCACAACTAACTTAGGCTTTGCTGAATGGGGGAATGTCTTTGGAGATCAGAAGATGACAACGGCTTTATTAGACCGCTTAACGCATCGATGCAACATTATTGAAACAGGCAATGATAGTTTCCGTTATAAACACAGTACTGCAAACAATCAAAAGGAGAAAAACATCATCATACCAACCCTATAAATTTGTGCTAAATTAACTACTAAGGGTGGGTCAATTTTAAATGCAATTGGTGGGTCAATTATTAATGCAATTCAACAATATGACATTATTTTATTAGCCGGGCAGGATACCAATTGGCGTAGATTTGTTGAGTTTAAAGAACATTTTCATGTCAT
>CAINWC010000234.1 GCA_903854305.1 uncultured Pseudomonadota bacterium
AAGGCAGTATAACGCTATGTTAGATCGTGACGGGTTTCGCCCGAATGTTGGCATTATTATATGTAATGCTAACAATCAGGTTTTTTGGGGTAAGCGTATCCGTGAGCATGCTTGGCAGTTTCCGCAAGGTGGTATCAACCACGGAGAAAGCCCAGAGCAGGCTATGTATCGTGAGTTGATGGAAGAGGTTGGCTTAAAGCCTGAGCATGTACAAATTCTGGGCCGTACTAAAGACTGGCTCAGATATGAAGTGCCGACCACTTGGGTCAAACGCGAGTATCGCGGTAGTTATAAAGGCCAAAAGCAAATTTGGTATTTGCTACGAATGGTAGGGCGAGATAGTGATGTTTCACTTAGGGCCAGCGAGCATCCAGAGTTTGATGCTTGGCGCTGGAGTGAATACTGGGTGCCATTGGAAGATGTCATTGAATTTAAACGCGCTGTGTATGAATCTGCATTAAATGAGTTAGCGCCGCATTTGCACCATAAGGCAATGAAATAGCTTTTTGTGAGAGCGGTCTGTGACCACTCTCACAGATTGTTTTAGATTTTACCTTTAACGCCCATCATTTCACCGAGCTTAATTGTTCGCGTTGGCTGCCAAGTTTCATTAAATTCCAGCACACCGTTTTCAAATAACATTACCACAGTCGAGCCTAGTAAAAATCTACCCATTTCATCACCTTGTTTTAGCGTGATATTTTTACTTTCATATGTCCATACACGCGCTTTATTGGTGCGCGGTGGGTTGATGATGCCATTTTTTGCATCGTGCCAAATTGTTGCCATGCTACCTACGATGGTGGCGCCTACCAACACCATGATGAAGCTGCCGTGTGTGACTGAGGTGAACTCGCATACTACGCGCTCGTTGCGCGCAAATAGCCCTGGTACGCCTTGTGCGGTTGTTGGGTTAACAGAAAATAAAGCCCCTGGCACGTAAGTCATGCTTTTTAGCGTGCCATCACATGGCATATGAATGCGGTGATAATCTTTAGGGCTTAGGTAAAGACACGCAAAGTGACCATTCTCATAGTGTTTAGCGATTGCTGGGTCGCCACCCACTAATGCGGTGGTTGAATAAGCGTGGCCTTTAGCTTGAAAAATCTGGTCAGCTTCAATGTTACCAAACTGGCTGATGGCGCCATCTACTGGACAAATAAAGACTGCTTGTGCGAGTGGGCGAGCACCAATTTTGAGTGGCCGTGTAAAAAAGTCATTAAATGTCTGATATGTGCTGATGTTGGGTTCAGCGGCTTCTGCCATGTTCACTTTGTAGCGTTTTACAAACCAAGTAATCACCGACGTGGTTAAGTGTCCACCATTTAAATTGGCCAGTTTGCCAGCGAGTGCAGTAATCGATTGTTTTGGCAGTATATATTGTAGAAGTACGGCAATATTCGCTTGCATGCTAAACCCTTTGTTTGAATCAACAACCTAATTTTAAATAATAAAAAAGGGCAAGAAGTTACCTTGCCCTTTGCAAATCTTAACTAAAAGTTATGATTAATAATTAGTTCTTTGATTGATCTACTAATTTGTTTTTAGCAATCCAAGGCATCATTGAGCGCAATTGGCCACCCACTTGTTCAATTGGATGCGCTGCGTTCAAACGACGGCGTGCAGTCATTTCAGGGTAGTTGGTACGTCCTTCTAAAATGAACTGTTTAGCGTAGTTGCCATTTTGAATGTTGGCTAGACATGTTTTCATCGCAGCACGTGATTGATCGTTAATCACTTGTGGACCAGTCACATATTCGCCATATTCAGCGTTGTTTGAAATTGAGTAGTTCATGTTAGCGATGCCGCCTTCGTACATTAAATC
>CAINWC010000235.1 GCA_903854305.1 uncultured Pseudomonadota bacterium
CATAACTTTCTGCCAAGTTTCCATGATTCATGGCGCAAACTTGCTCATAAATTTCTGGCTGATATTGCGCAAGCATCTGCATAAAAGTGCTGGCCTTAAACACAAACATGCCGCTATTCCATAAGTAACCATCACTCACAAACTGCTTTGCATTTTCCAAGTCTGGTTTTTCTACAAACTGCGCCACCTGGTGTACTGGTAATGCGCCATTTAATGGTAACTGTTGATTTGGTTTAATGTAACCGTAACCTGTAGCGGGCTCGTGCGGCTTAATCCCTAGCAGCACCAAGTAGTCTTGTTCAGCTAGTTGTTCTGCAGTTTGCCATGCGCTTAAAAAAGCATCTTCGTTATCAATTGAGTGATCTGATGCGAATACGCCTATCATTGCAGACGCATCCTTTTGATATATTTGGTAAGCTGCCCAAGCTATGGCTGGCAAGGTATTTCTAGCAGTAGGTTCAGCCAGCACGTTGGCGACGGCTTGCGGGTAAAGTTCTGCCAACTGTCCTTTTACTTCAAACTTATGATCTTCATGCGTAACCGTGAATAAATTAGCGGGATCAATATACCTAGTTAAGCGCAATGCTGTTTGCTGCAACAAGGTTTGCTCTCCATTCAGCGCCAACAGCTGTTTCGGCCTCAACGTGCGAGATAAAGGCCATAATCTTGTGCCAGAACCACCACAAAGAATGACAGCGTAATTATTTTTCAAGATTGATGACTTTCAATTGAAGTCGCAGTTTTCTCTAGATCTGAAGTTGCATCTATATTTAACACCGACTTTGTTTCTTGAACCAGCAAGCTGATCTCTGCCTTAAGCAACTCATATTCCTGCATTTTTATTTTTAAAAACCTTAGCGTAATGCTAGATTTTTCTTCAATCCCATTTGGTGTGAGCAAATACATATAAGCCAATTTGTTTTTGCTATTACGAAAGTTTGTGGCTTTAAGAAAACCTTTCTCAATTAAAGCTTTAAGACAAAAGTTAGCTTTACCAAGACTGATACCCAAGCTTTTAGCCAGCTCTCGCTGACTGATCTCAGGCTCGACCTCTACTAATTTCAGAATCTTATATCGGTACTCGTCAGTTAGCATTTTAAAATCTATGTGATTTATGCGTTCATAAGGTGAACGCAAGTTTATCAAAAAAGCTCATCAACTAGCAACCAATTCTACAAAAAGAATTTTCGACGTTATAAGCTACCGATTAAGTTTGTAATTTCGTCAACCTTTTGCTGCACTAATTCTGCGTCAGCCCGAGCCTCTATGTTTAAACGTAACAGCGGTTCCGTGTTCGAACCACGCAAATTGAATCGCCAACTCTCAAATGTCATGCTCAGCCCGTCGGTGTCATCTAGAACAGGTGATTGACCCATAAAGTACTCTTTAATTTTCCGTATAGCATCAGCTACGTTAACAACCTTAAAGTTAATCTCTCCACTGCATGGAAACAAGCTAATGCGCTCTGTAACCAACGCTGATAATGATTGGCCCGTCTGGCTTAGCAGCTCACAAACAAGCAACCAAGGAATCATTCCGCTATCACAGTATGCAAAACCTCTAAAATAATGATGCGCACTCATTTCACCACCATAAATGGCGTTCTCTAAGCGCATACGCTCTTTAATGAAGGCATGGCCTGTTTTGCTCATAATGGCATGCCCGCCAGACTTGGTTACAATATCTTGCGTATTCCAAATGAGGCGAGGATCATGAATGATATTTTCCTGAGGATGCTTGGCTAAAAATGCCGCTGCCAGCAACCCTACAATGTAATACCCCTCGATGAATGCACCGTGCTCATCAAATAAAAAGCAACGGTCAAAATCACCATCCCAAGCAATGCCCATATCCGCTTGATGCGCCAGCACTGCTTCAGCTGTCGCGGTTCTATTTTCTGGCAACAGAGGATTGGGGATACCATTGGGGAAGCTACCATCAGGCGCATGATGTATCTTAATGAAACTAACAGGTATTTGCCGTTGCTGCAGCGCCTGCTCCAAGGCGTCAATCACATGCCCTGCCGCGCCGTTGCCGGCATTGACCACCAGCTTAAGCGGGCGCAATTTATCCACATCGATATAAGTGAGCAAGTGCTCAATGAACGCCGGTAAAACATCTTGTTTAATCAACGTACCGCGTGCTTTGGCATCTGAGAATTGATTAGCTTCTGCGAGTCGTTGTATCTCATGTAGGCCAGTATCACCACTAATAGGTCTTGAGCCTTCTCTGACTAGTTTCATGCCGTTATAATCCATCGGATTATGACTGGCCGTCACTTCGATGCCGCCATCCACCTCGAGATGAAAGGTTGCAAAGTACACC
>CAINWC010000236.1 GCA_903854305.1 uncultured Pseudomonadota bacterium
AGGTGGTATGCGTGATGAATCTGAGATTCGAGGTCACAGACGTACTTATATTGGCTCTATGCCAGGTAAAATTTTACAAAGTATGACTAAGGTTGGCGTTAAAAACCCATTATTTTTATTGGATGAAGTCGATAAGTTAGGCCAAGACTTTAGAGGTGACCCATCTTCTGCTTTGTTAGAGGTTTTAGACCCTGAGCAAAATCATACTTTTGCAGATCATTATGTTGAAGTTGAATATGATTTGTCCGACGTGATGTTCGTTGCAACAGCTAATTCCATGAATATTCCTGCGCCATTATTGGATCGTATGGAAATTATTCATCTTGCAGGGTATACCGAAGATGAAAAAGTAAATATCGCGATGCGATATTTGTTACCTAAACAACTTAAATCACATGGCTTGCAAGAGACTGAAATCAATATCTCAGAACCCGCAGTGCGAGATGTAGTCCGTTTTTATACGCGTGAGGCCGGTGTGCGCAAGCTCGAGCAAGAAATTGCAAAAATTTGTCGTAAAGTTGTTAAAGAATTAATCACGACAAAAGCAAAAGAAGGCGCAAAAGCGGCTAAAAAAATTAGCGTAACGCCAAAAAACTTAGAGAAATATCTAGGAGTTCAACGTTATGACTACGGTGTTGCTGCGAAAGAAGACCAAGTAGGGCAGGTTACAGGGCTTGCTTGGACATCTGTCGGCGGTGAATTACTTACGATTGAGGCTGTATTGTTACCAGGTAAAGGCAAAACCACGACAACTGGCAAGCTGGGCGATGTGATGCAAGAGTCAACGCAAGCCGCCATGAGCGTAGTACGTAGCCGTACTAAACGTCTAGGAATTGCAAATGACTTTTATGAAAAAAATGATATTCACATTCACTTTCCTGAGGGCGCTACACCCAAAGATGGACCGAGTGCTGGTATAGCCATTACAACTGCGTTAGTTTCTATTCTTACAGGTATTCCTGTGCGTGCAGACGTAGCCATGACTGGTGAAATTACGCTAAGAGGCGAAGTGTTACCTATTGGTGGTTTGAAAGAAAAGCTGCTTGCAGCGCATAGAGGTGGTATTAAAACGGTATTGATACCTCAACAGAATGTTAAAGATTTAGCCGACATTCCAGAGAATATCAAAAATAAGTTGGAAATTCATCCTGTTCAGTGGATTGATGAGGTTCTGGCATTAGCACTGGCCTCACAACCACAGCCTTTGCCAGAAATTATAGTAACAAATGAGCTGACGGTTAAAGATGCTCAAGTTGCTGATAAAACAACAGAAAGTTCAACCTCTACCAGTGATGCGACTAAGCATTAATGAAATAAGTGTAATATAGTTTTATAAACGCTTGACACAGCCTTTGTTGGCTTGATATAAAGTTGTACGGGTAGTGATTACCTAATAACCTAGTCTTTATTTAATATAACCTTAAGAGGGGATTACACATGAATAAATCAGAACTGATTGACGACATTGCAAATGCAGCAGGTATTTCAAAAGCAGCCGCTGGTCGTGCTTTAGATGCAACAACAGCTTCAATTACGAAAGCGATGAAAAGCGGCGATTTAGTGACTTTAATTGGTTTTGGTACATTTTATGTAGGTAAGCGTGAGGCTAGGAATGGCCGTAATCCTCGTACTGGAGAAACGATTAGCATTAAAGCTGCTAATTCTCCTAAATTTAGGGCTGGTAAAGCACTTAAGGATGCTGTAAACTAGCGTTTTTGTTGGTTAAGCGGGTGCTTAGCTCAGTTGGTAGAGCGTCGCCCTTACAAGGCGAATGTCAGCGGTTCGACCCCGTTAGCACCCACCAAAA
>CAINWC010000237.1 GCA_903854305.1 uncultured Pseudomonadota bacterium
ACCAGTTTGTGTTCTTTGCTGCATTTGATGGTACGCGTAATGATATGGGTGATGTGAAACGCTCAGGTAATCCAGAAGATACTAATGTTGCTCAACTATACCAGCAAGCAGATAAGATAGTTAAAATTAATCCAGAAGGCAATCTTCGTGCAGGCTATTATCGTGGACATGGCACAGAAGGCTCTCTGGTGGCCTCTGCTTGGTTTCCAGGTCAAGTAACTGAGGAAACTATCAATACCGCTCAAAATGCTTACAATCAGTTTGCAGAGCAAGCTGCTAAATGGTTAAAAAAACATCCCGATGGTGAGGTAACAACTGCAATCACCTCATTTAGCCGAGGTGGTGCAACAGCCGCAGTATTCACCCACATGCTATATCGAGATGGTTTGATTGATCCAAAAACTAAAGAAGTGCTAATCCCACCTGGCCAAGTAGGTGTTTCAGCGGGTGTGATTTTTGACCCGGTGACTACAGGTGTGGAGGCTAACGTTGCGTTTGCGCCGAATGTAAAGAATATCGTGGTAATCCGTGGTGAAAACGAATACCGTTACTTCTTTAAGGGCGTGGATTATGCCAACCAAGCTGGTATTACGACATTACCTGCTGCAGGCAACCATTGCAATGTTGGCGGCGGCTACAAGCACGATGGCCTTGGTGATTTGTATTTGGCTGCAGCAACACAATATTTGCAAAAATCCGGCTTAAATATTGCCGAGGTTGACCTTAGTCGTCGCTTTGACCCTAAAACCAAGCTCGCCGTATATGATGAAAGTGGCTCTCAGCAAGATGAGGTTGGGAACCCGCTGAATCAAGAACAAAAACGTGGACAATGGGATGTGTATGCCAGATTCACTAATGGCATAAAGTTTCAGCCTGCGAGGCTTTTAGATGGTGTTGCTAAGCCAGCTAAAGTTAAAGAATCTATTGATGGCATGGTTAAAGATTTTACTTTGTACGATAAAAAGCATGCGATAGAGATTAAAGATGCAAATCAAGAAAAAGCCAAGGTTTACATTGAAAAGTCGCCAGAAGAAGCACTAAAACTTCATCCTGATTTACTGGGAGCATTTAGCTTTAGAGCCGCATTGCTCAATGATATTGCCAATCGGCCAATCGAAAGCCAGCAAATTATCGCAATCGCGTTTGATAAGGTGGTAGTCGCCAACATTGAGCACGGAAACTTACCTTTTTTGGCGGAAATGCAATACAAAGCAAATGCTGCAAATAGTCAGAGTGTTGGCGCTGAAGCCTAATAAATTTTAGGGATGCCATAGGCTAATAAAAATGATTGCGTTAGATATGATGTTATCTCGGCTCATTGGTGGCTAATTTGTTTCTAACAAATACAGAAATAAAAATCAAAGGTGAAGCGCTCAACGTGCTTCCACATGATCTTTATATTCCACCCGATGCGCTGGAGGTTTATTTAGATGCTTTTGAAGGCCCGCTCGATTTATTGCTGTATTTAATCCGTAAACACAATCTCAATATTCTTGATATTCCTATGGCTGATTTAACGCGCCAATATATGGTATATGTTGATAAAATGCATGCGATTAAGCTGGAGTTGGCGGGTGATTATTTACTGATGTCGGCCATGCTGATAGAGATTAAATCGCGGTTTTTATTGCCTAAGCCTGCCGATATCGAAGCTGAAGATGACCCTAGAGCTGGGCTGGTGCGGCGATTAATGGAGTATGAAGCCATTAAACTGGCCGCGCAAAAGATAGATGAAATGCCTAAAGTTGGTGAAGATATTAGCGTGGCTAGCGCATACTATCAGCATATTAGTGAAGTAAAACCACCAGAGTTCAGTTTGGATGATTTGGCCGAAGCTTGGCGTAATGTACTCAAACGTGCCAGCCACTTTACGCATCATAAAGTAGGTAAAGCCGAGCTTTCGGTGCGAGAGCACATGAGTATCATTTTACGTCGCTTGAAAACCGATAATTTGCTGGAGTTTTCACAACTTTTCGATGTGGTGCAAGATGGAATCCCTAAGCTGGTGGTATGTTTTTTAGCGATATTAGAACTGGCGCGTGAAGGCTTGTTGCGTATTACACAGCAAGCGCCTTTTTCACCTATTTATGTACAATTAATCAGTCATGAGTAAATGTAATGAGTGAAGTCAGCAATATCCATGAATTAAAAAATGTATTAGAAGCTGCCTTGTTAACTTCATCTGAGCCATTATCTTTAGATGATTTGACGCGATTGTTTGCTGAACGCATGGAACGCACTACCTTGCGCATGCTGCTGGATGAGCTTAAGCAAGACTGGGATACCCGCACGATGGAGTTGGTGCAAGTGGCCACGGGCTATCGCTTTCAAGCGCGCGCCGAGTATTCAGTATTTTTAGCACGTTTGAATCCTGAAAAACAATCTAAATATTCGCGCGCGGTGATGGAGACATTAGCCATTATTGCTTATCGCCAGCCCGTTACAAGGGGCGATATTGAAGAGATTCGCGGTGTTGCCGTTAATCCAAATGTAATGCGCCAGTTGCTAGAGCGTGACTGGGTTGATATTGTAGGGCAACGTGAAGTGCCAGGGCGACCATCCTTATATGCAACAACTAAACACTTTTTAGATGACCTAAATTTACGTTCACTCGCAGATTTACCACCTATGGAAGTGTTTAGCAAGCAAGAAGCACAACTGGATTTATAAGTTTATAGCGACTTAAGTTTTAGTGTCAGAGTCATAAAACCATTAGTAAAAGCATTTAATGTGCGGCAATTATCACTAACTGCGGTAAAATGCGCTATTACAATCAATAGTTTATCATTATGGCACGTCCCTTTAAGACCCAGCGCGACCCGCAAGCAACGCCTCGTCGTGCAAAAACCAGCTTCACCAAATTAGCGGTTGATGAAAATGCACCAGCAGAACCCACGCAAAGGCTACATAAGCTCTTGGCGCTAGCGGGTTTGGGCTCACGTCGCGATATGGAGGTATTGATTGCTAGTGGTCGCGTCACGGTGAATGGTGCGCCAGCAACAACAGGCCAAGGCGTTACGCAATTCGATGTCGTGCGTTTAGATAGCCGTATTCTTAAACTGCCATTCGTAGCAGAGCTTCCACAAGTGTTGATTTACCATAAACCAGAAGGCGAAATCGTTAGTCAAGACGATCCTGAAGGTCGTGCTAGCGTGTTTGATAAATTACCAAAAGTAAAAAATGCTAAATGGATCGCGATTGGTCGTTTGGATATGAATACTAGCGGTTTGCTGATATTTACTACTTCAGGTGAGTTAGCTAATCGCTTCATGCATCCACGTTACGAAGTTGAGCGTGAATACGCTGTGCGTATCTTTGGTGAGCTTACCGAAGGACAGATGACCCAGCTTACAGAAGGTATTGAGCTGGAAGATGGACCAGCAAATTTTGATAGTATTAAAGCGCAGGGCGGAGAAGGCGCAAACCATTGGTATCAAGTCATTTTGCGTGAAGGCCGTAACCGCGAAGTGCGTCGATTATTCGAGGCGTTTCAGTTGCCAGTAAGCCGCTTGATGCGTGTGCGTTTTGGCCCAGTGAATTTACCGCCACGCGTTAAGCGCGGCACAATGTTAAAGTTGGAACAAAAAGAAGTGGTTGGTTTGCTAGAGTGGGCTGATTTGCCAGTACCAAGCGCTCCGCTAAGACAACTTACGCAACGCGAAAAACTGAAAGCGACGACTGTATTTATGCCCAAAGTGCGCAGACAGCGCGTGAGTGCTTTAGATAGACCACCGCGTGATGCTGCTGATGGATCAGCTAAACCATATCGCAGCAAGTCTGATGCGGCTAGAAACCCTGCGGCTAAAAAGCCAGCACCACGTAAAAATGAGAATCGCCGCGTTAGACAAACTAGCGATTTACCAGCACCAGATATGCAAAAGAAAAGCGATAGAAATAGA
>CAINWC010000238.1 GCA_903854305.1 uncultured Pseudomonadota bacterium
GAATACCGACCATAGCGCGTTGATTCAACTCTACCGTAAAGCCCGTGCCCTTAAAGGTATTAAAAAAATCTTAATCGGTAGCGGTGTACGTTATGACCTTGCTGTGAAATCGCCAGAATATGTCAAAGAATTGGTGCAGCATCATGTAGGCGGCTACTTAAAAATTGCGCCGGAACATAGTGAAGAAAATGTTTTAAGTAAAATGATGAAACCAGGCATGGATGCTTACGATGAGTTTAAAGCCATGTTTGAAAAATTTAGTGCAGAAGCTGGTAAAAAACAGTATTTGATTCCGTACTTTATTGCCGCGCACCCTGGCACCACTGATAATGATATGCTGAGTTTAGCGTTATGGCTTAAAAAGTACGACTTCAAGCTAGATCAAGTGCAAACCTTTACACCCACACCTATGGCGATGGCCACCGCAATGTATCATTCCGGCAAAAATCCGCTACGTAAAGTGACAGCCGACTCTGAGAATGTGGCGATACCAAAAGCCGGAAATGTGCGTAAATTACATAAGGCTTTTATCCGTTATCACGACCCTAATAATTGGCCAATGCTACGTGAAGCATTGAAAAAAATGGGTAGAGAAGACTTGATCGGTAACAGCAAGCAGCATTTGATTCCTGCCTGGCAGCCGCTTTCAAGCAAGCCTGTCACTACCGTTCGCGGCGAGCAGTTGGAACGAACTGTCCGACCTAGGCGTGTGCCAGAAGGTAAACGTAAATACTCTTAAGTTTTAGTAGGAGGTTAACGCTAGCTGGGGGTTGTTAGTGCCAGTTATATGATTGAGAAGTTAATAATCATATAACTGGCCTTACCAGAAATTATTGTGAATTTAATAAATAAAAGTCAGTTAGTCTATTGTTTATTTTGCATATTTTTTAAATCGGCAATGATTTTCTGTGAATGATTCGACGTATCGATACTTGTATATATTTGGGCGACTTTCCCCGTAGGATCAATGAGGAACGTATAACGTTTTGCAATTTTTACTATGTAAAAGTTAGTTAAGGCATTGTAGCTTTCCGCAACTTTTCCATCGGTATCAGCTAATAACGGGAAAGGTAAATGATATTTTTTTGTAAAATTAGCATGAGATTGACTGTTATCTACACTAACACCAACGACCTTTGCGCCTAGTTTTTCAAGTTGAGCCATATCATCTCTAAAGTGGCAAGCCTCTTTCGTGCATCCTGGCGTGTCGTCTTTCGGGTAAAAATAGAGCACTAGATATTTTCCAGCATAATCTGATAAATAATGCGTTTGTCCTTGTGCGTCATTAAGCGTGAAGCTTGGGGCATCATCACCTACGTTGAATTTGGTCGATGCACTGGTATAGCTACGGTAACCAAAAATTGCTAGCAATAAAACCGCAACATAAAAGAATAGTTTAAGGGTCATATTTTTTATTTGAATAAGATGTTGATATGTAACATATTGATGTAAATGAAAAATTACCAATAATTTTACGTTAGTGCAAATAGATATTTTGTTTTATTGAAACTTAGAAAGTACAACTACATGTACCGAAAGCGTTGATTGGTGTCCCCGTCAGGACTCGAACCTGAAACTGACCCTTAGGAGGGGCCGGTGATATCCGTTTCACCACAAGGACAGCCAATCAACATTCTACCGTTTTCAGCGTGGTTCGTGGGAAGTCTAATGATTTTTTTACGTGAATCAATATCGACCGCTATTATTTTAACTTTCTATCAGCTTATTAAAAATCACTGTCACTTGTAGGCCTTGATCTGAATTTTTATCAGAAACAAAAATATCTGCATTGTGTAAATTGGCGATTTCTTTAACAATCGCTAAACCTAAGCCGCTTCCATCTTGACCAGATCCGATGACGCGATGAAAGCGATCAAAGATTTTATCTCTATCAGTCATGCTGATTCCTGGCCCATTGTCTACAACAGTGAGTTCTACATCTTCATCAGTCACCTTGATCGACATAGTGACCCAGCCGCCATACTGTGTGTAGCGAATGGCATTATCCAGCAAGTTATACAATAACTCTTTAAGACGCTCTGCATTGCCTTGAATCATGGCCGGCGTTGCACCTTCTTCAAAACCTAAATCTATATTTTTTTGGATAGCAGTGGGAACCATTTCTGATGCCACCTCTTTGGAAATAGAATTTAAATCGAGTGACTCCATTTTTATCATCGACATTGCTTCTGGTTGGCTTTTAGCTAGAATTAACAATTGATTAATGGTATGTAGTAATCGATCTAAACTTTGATGCACTTTAAGTAAAATAGCTTTCAATAGCACAGGGTTATCTTCAAACTCTGCAAGTTCAAGCTGTGCCTGAGCACCAGCAAGCGGTGTTCTTAATTGATGTGCAGCATCGGCGATGAATTGATTTTGACCTGAAATTAAATTTTGTAATTGCTTCATTAATT
This sequence comes from uncultured Pseudomonadota bacterium, assembly GCA_903854305.1. Classification (GTDB taxonomy): domain Bacteria; phylum Pseudomonadota; class Gammaproteobacteria; order Burkholderiales; family Methylophilaceae; genus Methylotenera. The sequence continues at coordinate 2,418 of CAINWC010000238.1, forward strand.
GATTGATAGAATTAGCTACCAAGGATACTTCTTCTGGAATATTGGGCAAATTGATCGGACTCAGATTTTTCTCTGAGCGCCTTGACACCGCACTCTGTAGCTCGCCTAATGGGGCTAATCCTCGCTTAACACTAATCGAGATGATTAAAAACGAAACCAATACCAATAATAGTTGCGGTACTACAATGCCAACTAAAATCTTATTTGCGAGTGCATTGCGGCGATTAAGCGTGACGGCAACTTGGATATTGATGTCGTGCGCACCAGCGGAGTTAATGACCTTGAACGTTGAGCGAATTACACGAAATTTTTCATGGTTGATTTCGGTAAAAAAATAATAAGATTTTAATTTTGAAGTATTACCTTTGGTGATATTAAAAAGATTGTAATCGCCGCTTAATAAAATACCATTTTCATTCGTTACACTAAATAAAATCTTGTCCACGTTGTCGTTGAGCAAAATCCTGCTGGCATTCTCGAGTAGCTCAAAATCCTTACCATCTATGCCAGATTGCTTTAAATAATCCGTGATGTCTTCCGATGAGCTATGTAAATCGGCATCTAGTTCTTTTTCTAAGGCGTTGATTGCAAGCCGATTAAGCAAAGTGCTGTCGACTAAAATTAACAGCAACATGAGTGGCATTAACCAGCTTAATATTTTTTTTCGTAATGAGGCGTGAGTGCGTTGCATAAGATTGTTTCTATTGGTCCATATCTGAATTGACTGGGCTTGTATTTTCTTGTAAATCTAGCATGTAACCTAGGCCGCGGACTGTACGCACCTCAACGCCTACGCTCAGTAATTTTTTACGCAAGCGGTGCATATAAACCTCAATCGCGTTCTTACCTAAACTATCGTCCCAATCGCTTATATTTCCAATCAAACTTTCTTTACTGACCACTTTGCCAACGCGTAATAATAAGGTTTCAAGTAAGCTTAATTCACGCGGAGAAAGTGCAAAAGGTTGATTTTGGTAGGTAACTAAGCGATCTTTGGTATTTAAAGTCAATGGTGGATACTCAATGATGGACGCTAATATTGCATGTTGGCGGCGTAGTTGCGCGCGTATTCTTGCGGACAACTCAGCCAGTTTGATGGGCTTGATGAGGTAATCGTCCGCACCTAAATCTAAGCCAGCAATTCGATCCTCAACGCTATCACGCGCGGTTAAAATAATGACGCTAGTTTGTTGTTTTCTGGCACGTAACCTTTTTAATACAGAGAAGCCATCCATCTGAGGCAGGCCTAAATCAAGCACCACGGCGTCGTAAACCTCGTCATGCAGTGCTAAGTCAGCTTGCTTGCCATCTTTGGCCCAATCAACAACATAACCACTGTTGCGCAAATAAATGCTGGTGGCGTTACCAAGAGTGACATCATCTTCAACTAGTAAAATTCGCATGAATACTTTAAATTAAATATCTCTAAAAATGTGAGTGAATTACTTACGATACAATTAACCGTAATATACACAATAAATGATGATATTCGAGTTTCTGCACTATATATCGATATGCTTCAGTTAAAGGGTAATGCCTCAATGATAACGTTTATTGTTTTAACTAAAGTAATTGCTGTAAGGAGAATGTAAGGTACACCCGAATATAATTATTATCAGTAAAAGTAAACATCACTAAACATTAAAGGAATTGAA
>CAINWC010000239.1 GCA_903854305.1 uncultured Pseudomonadota bacterium
ATACTGAACAAAACAAAAGAATAGTCAATTTACTCAAAATATAATAAAAAAGCGGCTAGGAACTGAGTCCACACCGCTTTTACCCTCATGCAATTAACTTAAAAATCGAAACGTGCCTGTAGCAATACGGTCTGGCTGAAATACTGATCCTTAATCTCAGCATCATAGCTCAACAACAGACTTTGCTTCATGACATTGTCACTACCGCTCAAACGTAGACTGGCACCCAGATCGGCACCATCACGCGCTGTGCTTACGCCACTGGCCGTAAACTCGCTACCACCACCAATGAAATTGGCAGTTGTATTCTGTTCCGTATTGCCGAACTCATGATTCCAGATTGCACGTAGTTCCAGCGCAGTCTTTACATCACCTTCATGTAATGGAATAAGCGCTTTAGCACCTAATCCAGAGCGGAAGGAATTGGTATCAGAGCCTCTGATGGCCAAGGCGCTGACCCCAGACTCAGTATAAGCATCCTGATTCAGACGACTATAAGTCAGTGAAGCGACCGGCGTAACGGTGGCAGAGCCAACCTTCACTGGCAGGCCAGCATCGATCTTTGCCGTGTATTGCCAAGCTTCGTGACTACCGATGACATCGGCGCCAAGCACTAGACGCTTGCTATCGTAATTATGCTTTCCTAAGCCTAGTGCACCATTCAGGTACCAATTATCCAGCAACATAGAGCTATAAAGTGTTGCCTGGTAGCTGTCTATTTGGGTTCGATTGCCATAGTTAACACCCTTGTCATCAATGCTGGAATTGGCATAGCTGAAAGCACCACCCAAACTAGTGTTGTTATTGACCAATCTATCCGCACCAATAGCAAAACCATAGGCATCTGCAGAATAACCATCTACGCTCTTGCGTACGTCCTGATTACCACGAAAGCCGAAGCCTTGCATCCAGACGCCAGTGCTGTTGGGCTGTTCGCCAGTGGCGATGCCACTCTTACCGGTGAGTTGAGCCAAATGGGTTTCATTGAGGTGAGAATCAACCAGACCAAAAACTTTATTGGTGACGTTGAGTGCCGCCTGAATATTGGCGCCGTTGATTTCAGGACGAAGTTGTTCACCGGCCTGACGAACTTGATCGGATGTTGCCAGGTTCTGAACTAAGGAGGCCGCACCGTTACCTGCACTACCAACCGAATTGAGCAATGAGTTCAACGCATTCTGCCCACTGCCAGACAGGCCGGAAATGGAGGATGCATTAGCGACCGTAGCGACGACTTGATCGGTTGTGCCAGGCACGAACGACCAGTTCACCAGTGCGGATGATTTGACTTGCACATTGGAAGCGGTGACTGATTCAAGCGCATTGGTGGTGGTATTCCAGTCCTTGGCCGCAGAAGCAATGTTTATATTCTGGCCCGAAAACTGGTAGGTGTTGCCGGTACGAACCACTGCACCCGGTGCGACCAAAGGTTGAATGTCGATCTCAAGCGGATGATAACCCGTCACACCGTTAACATAGATTCCGCCGGAGATGGTTCCACCCGTAAGCTGACCACTGGCATTGGCTGATCCGGTCACGACCGGTTGGATGGTAATCAGATTCTTTTGCGTTGTGGGCGTCGTGGTTTCATAGATGGTGCCTTGGCTATCAGTAACGGTAGTCAGTGCTCCGCTAATGCCGGGAAATGCGGCGGTCCCTGTGATGCCAGCTTGAACAACTTGGAAAGCATAAGTACCGCTGATTACAATTTGTCCTACTGCAACAGTTGCAGCTGTTGGTACTGATAAAGATGCCGTAGAAGTCGCAGGATTAGCTGCCAGAACAACTTCATTCGCAGTCTGCGCTGCTGTTAATGTACCAGCGGCGACTGGAATGAGTTTTGCAGTACCTGATGTAATCGTTGCACCGGGCGTAGCACTGGTTGCATTGCCAAGGCCCGCATCAGGTGTGATGGCGATGTTGCCAGTCATGGCGCCTGCATTCTTAAATGTAAAGGCATTCGACTGGTTGCCTACGGTAATGTCGCCAAGAATCTTCCCCGACTGTTCGTTATATAGATTCATGTTGGATAACGAATCCGTAATGGCGGTGCCATAAACGGTTGTTGAAGGTGCGCCGATGGCTCCTGTGGCGGAATTGTAAGTTACCGCATAGCTTGCCAGCGTACCTTGGTTGTCGATATAAAGATTGATCGAGTTGTTGTCTGAATTGATTGCTTGTACTGAACCAGATGCAGAGGTATATACGCTGCTACCAATCCCGTTAGTATAGTTAGGGGCCGTTGCGGTGCCGTTTGCCGTGAGCCTGTCGCTGTAACCAGCAATCAGGCCGGTCTTGGCATTGAAAATGTAGCCATTGAGGACGTTCTCTTTGACTTCAACGGTAGAGATGCTGGGGGTGTTTACGCCGCTGCCCGTTGTTAAATTGTAAGCACTAATGGTGCCGTAGTTGTTGAGCTTGACCTGATCGAGTAAATCACCGCTCGTATTCATAAATACAGTGTACAACGTCCCTTTGGATAGCGGGGCACCGGGCACATTTGAGAATAAATTGGTATCGGAAATACTGGCATTGGTTGCACCTACAGTGATGGTACCGTAGTTATTCAGTGTGGTGTTGCTGCCGCTTAACCATGCGCCAATCGTACGCTGCGGCGTAGTGCCGTCGTCACCCGAGAAGTACACCTTGTAGCCATTCTGCGTATAAAAGACATCCCCGTTATTGCTGAGGGTGGCGCTGCCATCGTTGTTTGAGGTGAAAGTGCCTTTGTTGTTGGTAATCGTCCCGTAGTTGTTAATGGTGCCGGGCTGCTGGAGTTCGATCCCTTCATAGTTATAAAGGGTGGCATTGGGCGAAGGTAATCCTGTCACCAGATCTACCAGGCCGGTGACAATTGTGGACGAGGCACCGATATTGAGTGTGGTCGGATTGGATACGGACAGGGGGGTGTTGATATTGGCGTTACCATCCGCACTGGCCAAGCCAACAACCGTCTTCGACGTTGGATTATCACCATTTAGATTGACAGCATTGTAGTTGCTTGGCGTTACCATCAAAGCGCCGGATTGACCGTTATAGCTGCTACAGTTAACGACACTGCCGGTAACTGTACAAGGATTATTGCCTGCTGCGTGGGCATTGCCTCCGATCATCAATGCCGGCAACGCCGCCGCAACCGCGATATGCAACGCCTTGCGGCGCGCATTCAATTTTCTGTTCTTGTTCATTAGCTTCTCTCTGCTTCAAAGTGTTTATCAAACATCCTTTTAATATCCGGATGATCGGAGCATGGTAGCTAATGAGGGGATGAGAGAGTAAGGGAAAAACTCACTGAGAATACAGGGAAATGTTCCCGACCTTTCTCAGGGGGTACTTGAGAGTAAAACCGAGCAAGGCTTCGGCTTTCAATGATGCCAAAGCGAACGGCCAATCTCACCATCTCGACTGGGCTGCTGATCTTTCCTGAGATAACTAATTTAAGTTGATAGAGAGATGGTGTCTCTCGGTTGAGATTAACTTTCGATGATGCCGTGGCGAATTGCCAGCCTCACCATCTCGACAGAACTATTGATACCGAGCCTCTGTTTGATTGTTGTTTGATAATTCGAAACCGTCTTGCTGCTGATATTTAAAGATGCTGCGATTTGATCACCATCCACGCCTTCAGCTAACATTCGAAAGATTTCAAACTCTCTAACTGACAGTTGTTGCATTGGATTGCCCTTACTATCCAAGTTTTGCAAAGCGATCTTTCTGGCAACGTTTGAGCTAATGTAAATCTGGCCTTTTGTAACAACTTCAAGCGCATTGATGAGTTCTTCAGCTAAGCCATTTTTTGCTAAATATCCTTTGGCACCAGCCTTTAGTGCTTGGCTGGCGAATGCAGCATTTTCGTGCATCGAGAGCACGAGCAGTTTAGCTGCTGGATAGCGCAAAACAATCCTTTTAATAGATTCCATCCCCCCCATCCCAGGCATGGTCAAATCAATTACAGCAACATCTGGCAAATGTTCGCCAAATAATTGATAAGCGGATTCCCCGGTATCGGCTTCTGCTACTACAGAAAATCTAAGTTCCTGTTCTAGCAAACGTCGGATTCCAGCGCGTACGACAGCATGATCATCCACTAACATAACACGAATCATAGGCTGCTCTTTCATGTTGGGAGTCCTGTTGGAATCCAAGCCATAATTTCTGCACCATGATTTGGGCGGGCTTTCAGTTTTAGCTCACCTCCTAGCCCTTCGACCCGCTCACGCATGCCAGGCAACCCTAAGCCATCTGCTTTACCGGGGTCAAAACCTCTACCGTTATCTCGAACGCTCACTTTAAGTCCTGGTCGCCCACCTATAGTTGCAAGATGGATGTTAATCTCTACCGTAGTAGCGCCTGCATGACGCGAAATATTCGTTAGACACTCTTGTATCAAGCGATACAAAGCCAGGCTAATAACCTCGCCTAAATCATCTGCGACACCATTAATACTTAGTGTGCATACAGAGTTTTCATGACGGGACCGCCAGGTGCCAACCAAGTCGTACAGCGCAGCTGAGAGCCCTAATTCGTCAAGGATGCCAGGTCGAAGCCGTTGCAGCAGACCGCTAACTAAATCCATTAAGTGCCGAGACAATTGAGTGATTGCTAAAGCGCTATCGCGAAGTTCTGGATACTTTTTTTCGGATACTTTCAATATCACACTGGCATCAGTATGAATTGCTGTCAGGCATTGTCCGAACTCGTCATGCA
>CAINWC010000240.1 GCA_903854305.1 uncultured Pseudomonadota bacterium
CTAGGAACTTTTACAAGCTCGGCGGATATTGACCGAGTCGTATTAGGCGATAATGGTAAAGGCGTGCCTATTCTGGTGCGTGATGTTGCTGTCGTTAAAGAAGCTAACGCACCCGTACAAGGTTTAGTTGGCCAAGATGATACTGATGATATTGTGAATGGCTTAGTGCTGATGCGCAAAGGCGAAAATCCTTCTGAATTACTCAAAGGAATTAAACAAACCATTAGCGACTTGAATGATCACGGTTTACCGCCAGGCGTGCAGTTAAAGCCATATTACGACAGATCATGGTTAATTGATAAAACATTGCATACGGTGTTTGGCAACTTGATCGAGGGCGCTTTATTAGTTACTTTTGTGCTGCTGTTATTTTTAGGAAACTTACGTGCAGCCCTAATCGTGGCTTGTATTATTCCACTCGCCGTATTATCTACATTTTTAGGTCTTACCTTTTTGCACTTGCCTGCCAATCTACTTTCATTAGGCGCAATGGATTTTGGGATTATTGTAGATGGTGCAGTTATTGTAGTGGAGAACGTATTTTTGCGGCTGGGTAGCATGAGTGATGAATCCCAGCGTAACTTTAATGAGCGTAGAAAGACTATCTATAAAGCGGTAACTGAAGTTGGCCGCCCAACTTTATTCTCAATGCTGGTGATTATTGCTGCGCATATTCCAATTTTTACACTACAACGTGCTGAAGGTAGAATTTTCTCGCCGATGGCATTTTCTGTTACTTCGGCATTGATTGGCTCCTTGATCTTATCGCTTACTTTGGTGCCGTTACTATGTCTATGGCTACTACGAGAACGTATTCCACACCATGATAATCGTCTGCTCACTTGGTTTAAGAAGATTTACCAACCAGCTTTTTCATGGGCAGTGGTACGGCCAAAACAAATTCTCGGCATTGCTGTGATTTTGTTAGCGGGTGCCTTGGCATTAGGCACGCAAATTGGTACAGAGTTTTTACCTGAACTCGATGAAGGTTCCATCTGGGTAAATGTCACTCTGCCTGCATCGGTGTCACAGTCAGAGGCTTTACTCGCTGCACGTCGCATTCGTGCTGCGTTGCATACTGTACCTGAAGTTAAAGCTGTGATATCTAAAATTGGGCGGCCAGATGATGGTTCTGATCCTAAGGTTTTTAATGGTGGTGAGTTCTTTGTAGAGCTGATACCAGAAGAAAATTGGCGTAAAAATTATAAAAAAGACAAGATCGTAGATGACATGGATAGGGCTGTTTCTGCCTTACCTGGTATTGATGCAACATTTTCACAGCCAATTAGAGACAATGTGTTAGAAAGTATTTCACAGATTGATGGGCAAATTGTGATTAAAGTGCATGGTGATGATTTGACTCAATTAAGAAAAACCGCAAAGTCGATTATTGCGCAGATTTCTACGGTTAAGGGTGTTGCGCGTGCTTATATTGATCGTGATGGAGACTTGCCTCAAGAAGAAATTGATATAGACCGTGATGCTGCAGCGCGTTACGGCATCAATGTAGGTGACATTCAGGATGTGATTGAGACCGCATTAGCCGGCAAGGCAACAACAGAGTTATGGGAAGGGGAGCGTCACTTTTCTGTAGTTGTTCGTTTAGCTGAGTCACAGAGATCATTGAGTAAGTTAGACGATCTTCTTGTTTCTGCACCAAGTGGTGCACAGATTCCATTGAGTGAACTTGCTCACTTTAAGCAAACGGTAGGTGCAATGAATATTGCACGGGAAGATGGTCAGCGTGTCGTTTCTATCGGCATATTTATTCAAAATCGCGACATGGGTAGCGTGGTGGCCGATATGCAGGCGAAGGTCAAGTCGAAAGTGACCATACCAGATAATGCAAATGTTACCTGGTCAGGAGAGTTTGAAAATCAAGAACGTGCCATGGCAAGGCTAGCGGTGGTTGTTCCCTTATCTATTTTACTCATTTTTGTATTGTTATTTGATGCTTTCGGCTCATTCAAAAATGCTTTATTGATTGTGGCTAACATTCCATTTGCTTTGATTGGCGGTATAGTTGCGCTATTCATTACCGGTATTCCTTTGTCAGTCTCCGCGGCTATTGGTTTTATTGCGCTGTTTGGACAAGCCGTACTCAATGGGGTAGTGATGGTGTCGGTGTTTGATCAACTGATTGCTGAGGGTAAATCACCTGAAGAAGCCGTGCATGAAGGTGCAATGTCAAGGTTGCGAACAGTATTGATGACAGGTTTGCTCGCCATGTTTGGCTTATTACCTATGGCACTTTCACATAATATTGGTGCTGAAACACAAAGGCCGCTTGCCGTTGTAGTGATTGGTGGCTTGATTAGTGCAACTTTATTGACGCTATTAGTACTGCCATCGGTGTATTTATGGGTGGTTAAAAAATATGGTGGCACTAGTAAAGAAACGCCGGCTAATGAAGTGATTCTTGATTAAAGCGCTTAATTAAATCATTATTTTAAGGACAATTTATGTCAGATGAAGAGTTTGAAGTTCGTGGGCCACACGATGAACTTTTGGAGCATGCCGCAGAACATGGTGATTCGTTCTCAAGCAAGATTGCCGTAATGACCGCGGTACTGGCTACTGTCGGCGCATTTTTTAGCTACCAGGCAGGCTCCACACAAAATGAAGCCGCCATGTTTAAAAATGATGCGGCTATTAAAAAGACCGAAGCTTCAAATCAATGGAATTTTTATCAGGCGAAAAGCAATAAGGAAAATCTAGCAGAATTAGCCTTAAGTTTGCCGAATATAGATCAATATAAATATACTAAAGCCATTGAGCGCTATGACGGTGAAAAGACCGTAATCAAAAAAGTGGCTGAAAAATTAGAAGCAGAATCAAAAGATTGGGATGCAAAATCGGAAGCCGAGATGCATGTCCATCATCGATGGGCGCTAGCCATGACATTGATTCAAGTGGCTATTTCATTGGCAGCAATAACCTTACTTACACGCAAGAAGATACTTATGGTTGGTGTGTATGGTATGACATTAGGTGGGTTGATTTTCGCAGCGCTAGCTTTGTTTCAAATCTAGGCTAATTAAAACAAATGTATCAATTACCCGCCTTTGTTCTCACTTGCTGCTAAATCACTAAATCTACGTTTAAAAAAGTTTTTAATGTCATCTACATAGCTAAATACTGACGGAATCACCAAAAGGCTTAAAAAGGTAGATGTCATTAAGCCGCCAATTACAGCTACCGCCATGGGTGAGCGGAATGAAGTATCACCAGCGCTCCAGCCTGCAGCAATTGGTAGCATGCCAGCACCCATTGCAATAGTGGTCATTACAATGGGTCTGGCACGCTTGTGGCAAGCGTCTATTAAGGCATCAAAGCGGCTTAAACCATGATCTCGTTGAGATACGATGGCATACTCAACTAATAAGATTGAGTTTTTGGTGGCAATGCCCATCAGCATGACTAAGCCGATAAGTGACGGCATGGAGAAGCTTTTCCCTGCAACTAATAGCGCAACAAACGCCCCACCAAGCGAGAGGGGCAGGGCGACTAAAATAGTCACAGGATGTAAAAAGTCTTTAAACAAAATGACTAATACAATGTAAATGCAAAGTACGCCAGTGAGCATAGCCAAGCCGAAACTAGCGAATAGTTCTGCCATCACTTCTGCGTCGC
>CAINWC010000241.1 GCA_903854305.1 uncultured Pseudomonadota bacterium
ATATTGGACATAGACTCCTGACAAATACGGAATAACGTAATTGCCTGAGCCGATGAAACATGAACCTCTGACTGATTACAGGTAAATTCACAAGCAATATCTAATTGCTTTTCAAACTCTTTGGATTGCCACTCTAATGCAGCCACGATACCTAAATCGAGTATATTAGGCCTTAAATCACTCGATATTTTATGAATAGCTTCAAAAGTACTGTCCACAATAATCTCGAGTCCTTGCGCGTGTTCAAGAGAGATTGGCTTGCCTGTTTTAATTCGATTAATAATAGATGACAAACCCATTTTAATGGCGGTTAAATTCCCCCCTAAGTCATCATGAATCTCACGCGCAATTCTGCTACGTTCATGCTCTTTAATGTGGTCCATATGCGCGGTTAGCTCGGCTAAATCCCGTCTGGATTGTTCAATATCATGCTTCTCAGTCTTGCTTTGCGTGATATTAATCATGATTCCTTCCCACTGAATCAAGCCATTATTGAGCACTCTAGGAAACGACCGCAAGTTGATCCACTTGGTATCTTGCCAACCATCGATCCAGACTCGACCCTCCCAATCTAACTGACTCAGCTCAATGGTAGAAATTTCTAGGCGCTTACGTAAAGAGCTTCTATCCCGGGCATTCATTAATGCATAAAAAAGTTTGGGATGTTCTTTCAACTCCTCTGCTGTGATGCCAAGTAAAGCTTTGCAACCATCACTTAAAAAGATGAATTTAATCTCACTATCATGGTCAAGCTGAAACTGAAAAACCAAACCTGGTGTATTAGACACCATGACTTGGAAGCGCGCTTCGCTTTCAGTTAGTTTTTGCTCAAACTGGCCTTTACAAGCAAGGCATGCGGCTTCAGATATTGGGGGGAAATTACTTTTCAATATCAACACATACTCTTGTTGTGATGAGCTCATGCTGATGACGCGTAATTGGTCATGATCAGTTTTCCCGATAAGGGGTTTCTGATCCTGTATCAAACTAATGAACTGCGTATGGCGTGGATAGCAAAGGAGATGCCTCTGCAAGGTTTGCTGACTGATGCCCAGTATATTATCTAAACTTTGCTGTTTGAGCGCTTCTAGCGAATAACCAGTATGGTTTAGCGCACTCTTGCTGGCATAGACCAGTTTCAAAGTGATTGCATCGATCAGATACACCTCATCATTGACCCCAAGCATCATGGCGTCTAACAACAACCAACTATCAGGTAATGCGAGCAATTTTAACAACCTTTATATATCAATAAATATCCAGAAACTTTAGGCTAATGTGCTGAATTTAAAATGTAATTTACGTAATTAGTATAAATTAGATTCTGAATAGATGTTTCAGTATTATGTAAGACTAATGTAACTGTGTTTTATGCTTTGAGTTTGATTTATTAGCAGTATCCAAATCAACTTCCGTCATCACGCGATTTTTACCTGACTTTTTAGCCAGATACATCGCTTGATCAGCTCTGTTCAAAACAGCTGCCTGCGCTTCATCTTTTTTGAACAGTGAAATACCGGCACTAAATGTAATTAATAATCGCTCGTTATTCCCCAAAAAGAACTGTTTGGTTAACATCCGCTGCAAACGCGCAATAGTCACAACGGCTTGATCAAGGCTGGTATCTGGCAACAATATAACGAACTCTTCACCGCCGAAACGCGTCACGATATCGGTTGGTCTAATGGTTTCCTTGATCACTTTAACCAAGTGCTGTAAAGCGCTATCGCCCACATGGTGACCATAAGTGTCATTCAAACTTTTAAAGTTATCAATATCAAGTAAAGCAACACTCAGCTCAACGCCACCACGCTGTGCACGCGCAATTTCCCTCACCATCGCGTCATCAAGACCACGCCTATTAAGCACCCCTGTCAACTGATCTACCGAAACTTTTTCACTAAGCTCAGACAACTCCTCTTGAAGCTTGAGGATTTTCTCTTGTGACGAATCAACCTGATTACGATGTTCCAATAAAACTTCACGCGACCGCACAATGTCGGTTTGCATCGTATTAGTGTCTTTCATCAGGTTTTCAAGCAGCGCATTCATTTGCGCAATGTCTTCAATCTCTGATAACTGATCCGCGTAAACGCCAACTCGCTCTTGATAAGTACCCGTTGAATCAGACATATACCCTAAGCGATCAACAAAAGTCGCAATCATCACTTTGAAAGCGGCCTTAGCGTCATTTAAACTATGCTTGAGCATACCCTGCTTAAAAATGACTTCTTTCAGACTTTTTTCCGCATCCTGAATTAACGCCCTTTCAAGGGGACTTGAAATAATGGTCTGCACAGCAGCAACCTGCCCGCGTAACCATTGATCATCGACCACTAACTCACTAATATTATCAATCAACAATTTAAGCAAACGTAATAAATCTTGCTTCATCCCATCTTCATTGGCACCAATGAGTTCAACACGCACCAAAAGCGACCTGAAATTTTTGGTCACTAATTGCCAATCCTTGAGCTTTCGTGCCTGATCAGCAAGGTTGGAAATCTGTTGCGCCTCTTCTTTAAGCTCTGGATATCCGTCTAATCTTGGGATCAAACCATGATTAAGTGATTGTTTTAACACGTCCTGTAACGTGCGAAAGCTCTCTTGAAATTGGTCTGGCTCTATACCCGTAGTCTGAGGTATTTCGTCGGTTTTTTGTTCTACATTCAGCATCACCGCGATATCACTGGCCGGGGCTACGAGTTTATATTGCGTGATCACTGTAGCAGGCATCGCTTCAGCATTAACGACTTCAATCGTTTGTGAGCCTTTTTCGTTCGTGCCATATTGCTTCCAACCACTCACCACAGTCTGAATCTTTTGCGCCAAAAGTGGATCACTGCCAAAATTAATAAGTACTCGCTCTAACGCCTCTTTTTTTCGAGGTAAATCTAGTCCGATCTGTTTTGCATCCCAGCCTTGCAAAAGTTCGCGAATTGCATCAGGCCACTGTTTTGAAAAAGCAATGCTAACATCCATGCCTTCGCTCAGTAAGGCTGGCAATGTTGTCCAATCATTTTGTTTTAATAGCTTTTCCCAGCGACTGATCCACTTACTTTGTTCTGTTGTTCCATTGGGTAACTGCTTAAGCGCTTTTCTAATAGCACTGTCCAGCGTTTCTTTTGCTGGGCTTCCTGCTATTTCGTTGTATATAAGCTGGTAATTGTCTGGTGTAGGTTCCACGCGCCGAACTGCCATCTGCTTGAAAGTTTCTCGAGCAATGTCTAAGGGTGCAAGTGTGGATTTACTTTGTTTGTTGTGAGTCATGGTATTGGTTATTTGATTCGCTATTACCCAAAACTAATATAGGTAGTATTCTGCCGCTTAAAATAAAATTCAAAAGCAAGTTAAGTGATGCTTTTATCACTCTATTTAAGCAAATATTACACCCTTGTCAATTTAGGTTCCTAAGGAGACTGTTTTTATAGGAATTGCACTTCGATGTTGAATTAGCCACATTTATAAATACAAAATATTTAAAAAAATAATAATTAGCATTGCAGCTAAACCGCTAAAGTATTGTAAAATTACATCTGGCGGGCCTCCCCGCATTGTGAAGTAGCCAACCTGGTCAGATGCGGAAGCAAGCAGCCACAACTATTAAGCAAGTGCCGGGGTAAGGGCTCGCCTCTTTATTTGTGCAAGCAATTACATTGGGTTGGCGAATTCGGCTAAAGTTACTTTATGAAAGCAGATGAATTAATCTCATGAGCGATGTAAGCACTATCCGAGATACAAGTCCTATAAGTGATAAGGTCCTATGAGCTATCAGGTACTAGCCCGTAAATGGCGCCCTAAATCTTTCGAAACCTTGGTCGGACAAGACCATGTAGTCCGAGCGCTGACTAACGCACTTGAACAAAATCGCTTACATCACGCTTATTTATTTACCGGCACTCGCGGCGTTGGCAAAACGACGCTTGCACGTATTTTAGCTAAATCTCTCAATTGTGAAGCTGGCATCACGGCTAGCCCTTGCGGTGTGTGTACCACTTGTATGGAAATCGACAAAGGTCGTTTTATCGACCTGATTGAGGTGGATGCCGCAAGTAATACGCAAGTAGATGCCATGCGTGATTTGTTAGATAGCGCCCAATACGCACCCACTGCTGGGCGTTTTAAAGTGTACATCATCGATGAAGTACACATGCTGTCAAAAAGCGCATTCAACGCAATGCTAAAAACGCTGGAGGAGCCGCCAGCGCACGTTAAGTTTATTCTAGCTACTACTGACCCGCAAAAAGTACCGGTTACCGTGTTGTCGCGCTGCTTGCAGTTTAATCTACGCCAAATGGCTGGCACGTCAATTATAGGTCATTTACAAAACATTCTCGGCCAAGAGAATATTCCATATGAACCGACTGCGCTGCACTTAATAGCACGCGCCGCTGCTGGCAGTATGCGCGACGCGCTATCACTGACAGATCAAGCGATTGCCTATGGCGGCCAAACGGTGAATGAAGCAGAAGTACGCGCCATGCTGGGCGCCATCGACCAAAGTTATCTATATCAGTTGTTAAACGCATTACTGGTTAATGATGGCGCTAGTCTGATTGCTCAGGCAAAGATCATGGAAGAGCGAAGCTTATCATTTGAAGCGGCTCTGAATGATTTAGCCCAACTATTGCACCAAGTGGCAATGGCACAAACCGTGCCTGACAGCGTAGCCGATGACTTGCCTGAACGCGAAGCGCTACTAAACTTGGCTCAGAAAATTCAGCCGGAAACCTTGCAGTTATATTACCAAATTGCTTTACTCGGTCGCCGTGATATTGGTCTTGCACCGGACGAGTTTGCTGGCTTTACCATGAGCTTGTTACGCATGTTAGCCTTTACGCCCAATGCTGCTGGCGTACAAAATGATACTAGTGCTCAAAAAGCGCCCGTTAGACAGGCAAGCGCATTATTAGCGAATGCTTTAAAGCCGCAGAATGTTGCACCGTTACCGGAAGAACCGCTGGTATTGGCACAGAAAAATATAACGCAACAACCTACTGAATATGCTGCATCTGATGACTCCACTCCGGAAAATACAGAAGTGACAGAAGCATCAACTGAGAATTCAGTAGAAAATAACACAGCAAAAACCAATGTCAGCAAACAGTTCAATGGCAACTGGCGCGGTTTGTTAGATGAATTGAAACTAGGCCTAGTCAGAACACTGGCACAACACTGTGAGTTAATTAGCTATGATGAAAATAACATTTCACTCAGCGTACCGGAATCTCAAAAACACTTATTATTGCCTAATTATCAAGAAAAGTTAGGCAGCGCGATCTCTCAGCATTTTGATAAGAAAATCAAATTACAGTTTAGTGTAGGTGGTACTGGCAATACGCCTGCCAAACAAATCTCAGAAGAAAAAGCGCACGCGCAAGCTAGCGCCGAAAGCGCAATTGAAGATGATAGCTTTGTGCAGGCGTTGATCAGCGACTTTGGTGCGTCAATTATTCCTAACTCAATCAAACCCATTTAAAAATTTAAATAATCTAACGCTATATAAGGAGCAGCACAATGATGAAAGGTGGCATGGGCAATATGATGAAACAAGCCCAACAAATGCAAGCAAACATGCAAAAAGCGCAAGCAGAGCTGGCTAATATTGATGTAGAAGGTGTTGCCAGCAATGGTTTAGTGAAAGTCACCATGGCTTGCAATAATGTAGTAAAACGCGTCACTTTAGATGACAGCGTGATGGATGATAAAGAAACCTTAGAAGACTTACTGGTTATCGCATTAAAAGATGCCACAGCAAAAGCAGAAGCGACATCGTCAGCACGCATGGCTAATTACATGCCCGCCGGCATGAAACTACCATTCTAATTATAATCACTAATGAAAAATCCACCCGCGCTTGAGCAACTGATTGATAGCCTGCGCTGCTTACCAGGTGTTGGCCCTAAGTCAGCGCAACGGATGGCATACTATTTATTGCAACGCGACCGAAAAGGCGCAAGTGGATTGGCAAATGCACTTGATACTGCCTTACAAGTGGTTGACCATTGCCAGCTATGCAACACATTTAGCGAGCAGCCGATTTGCCCATTATGTGCTTCTGACAACCGAGACAAAAGCTTACTTTGCGTGGTGGAAATGCCAACAGACTTGTTAATGCTTGAAAATACTCATGCTTACACAGGCATGTATTTCGTGCTGATGGGCAGGTTATCGCCCTTAGATGGCGTTGGTCCCAAAGAGATTCATTTAGATAAACTGATTAAACGTGCGCAAGATGGCATTGTGCAAGAAGTGATTCTTGCCACCAATTACACTGTTGAAGGCGATGCTACCGCACACTACATTAGCGAGCTACTGAAAGTGAGAGGCATTAAAACTAGTCGTATTGCGCGTGGCATGCCGATGGGTGGTGAAATTGAATATGTAGATAGCGGCACGCTAGCACAGGCGATGATGGAGCGGCGCAATCTTTGAGATGATGTGGGCGAGCCTAGCTTAAGTGACTCATCAGTTCTAAAGGGGACTTAATCAGCGCGTCAGCGCCCCACTCTGCTGGTTGATCAGTTGCCGCGATATAACCGAACATTGCCACGATCGTTTTCATGCCTGCGGCGTGACCGGCTTGTACATCACGTTCTGCATCACCGACATAAATACATTCACTTGGCAAAACACCTGTTTCTTTACACGCGATGAGCAGTGTATCTGGCGCGGGCTTAGGTTGTGCGGCATCGTCACCGCATACCAAACAAGCTGAACGCTGATGTAGATTTGTACCGCCCATTTTCACCGCTTTAACCAAGTCCACTGAAAAACGCCGTGGTTTATTAGTCACGATTCCCCATCTAATGCCATGATAATCTAATGTTTCGAGTAGCTCAGCGATGCCTGGCAATAACATAGCGTTATTGGTAAATACTGATGCATACAAATCTAGATATTCCACACGCATGGCTTCAAAGCAACTATCTTCAGTCGTAATACCAAAACCTAGCGCCAACAAACCGCGTGAGCCATGCGAAGCGACAGGCCAAATAGCATCATGCGCTAACGCTGGCTTA
The DNA here is from genome assembly GCA_903854305.1 of uncultured Pseudomonadota bacterium. Lineage (GTDB taxonomy): Bacteria > Pseudomonadota > Gammaproteobacteria > Burkholderiales > Methylophilaceae > Methylotenera. Next base: position 7,023 of record CAINWC010000241.1, read on the forward strand.
CCGTGACGTTCAAGCTGAATATTGAGGGCTAAGCCAAGATCATGCGCGGTATCAACCAAGGTGCCATCTAAATCAAATAAAATCATACTCATGTGTAAATTACGGCGCTAAAACTGTATGCATCATGTAATTCACAGAGACATCATCGCCCAAGCTGTAGTGCTGTGTAATTGGGTTGTAACCCACACCTCGCATGCCAGCCATGTTCAAATCAGCTTGCCTAGCCCAAGTTGAAAGCTCAGAAGGCTTGATGAATTTTGCGTAATCATGTGTACCCTTAGGCAGCATATTTAACACGTATTCTGCACCAATCACCGCAAATAAATAGGCTTTAGGGTTACGATTAATCGTTGAGAAAAATACCGAACCACCCGGCTTCACCAGCTTTGCACAAGCCGCTACGATAGCGGCTGGATCAGGTACATGCTCAAGCATTTCCATACAAGTGACGATATCAAAGCTAGCGGGCTGTTCATCGGCCAATTGCTCTACGGCTATATATTGATAATTCACCTTTGCGCCACTTTCTAATTGGTGCAACTTAGCCACATTCAGGGCTTTTTCACCCAAATCAATGCCGGTTACATCCGCGCCTTTCAAGTACATAGATTCAGACAAAATTCCACCACCGCACCCCACATCCAGTACGCGTTTGCCTTCTAAAACAACCAAACTATTAATCCAGTTTAATCTTAGCGGATTAATTTCATGTAATGGTTTGAATTCACTGTTTTTATCCCACCACTTATGCGCAAGATCACCGAATTTTTTTAGCTCCTGATGGTCAGCGTTTAAATGGTCATCTACGTTCAATGTTTGTGCTGCCTTAGTTTCGGTTGCCATGTGTTGATAATTTCCTTTAATTCGTTTGGTTCTATATTGGCATAGGCACCATTGCTGTAACGTAATTCCCCCGCAACCCATGTATGGGTCACGTGCTCGCGTCCGCAGGCGTATACCAAATGTGAGATTGGATCATAGTAAGGCGCAGTTGCAATATCGCTTAACTTGATTGCGGCTAAATCAGCCAATTTACCTACTTCAATTGAGCCTATCTTATCATCTAAGCCCAAAGCTTTAGCCGCATTAATAGTAGCCATTGCTAGCGCTTGGTGCGCCGGTACGACTGTCGCATCGCCACTCACGCCTTTTGCCAAAAGCGCACTTAAACGCATTTCAGCAAAAATATCTAATCGATTATTGCTCGCTACACCGTCTGTACCTAAGCCAACATTCACGCCCTTAGCTAACAATTGCGTTAATGGTGCAATACCGCTGGCAAGCTTTAGATTAGAGCTTGGACAATGTGCCACGTGGCAACCATACTCGGCCAACAAATCGATTTCATTGCTCAATAAATGCACACAATGTGCCGCAACAAAATTGGGACCAAGTAAACCAAATTCCGCTAATCTTTGAATTGGCCTCAAACCATACTGCACTTCACTTTGCGTAATCTCGTCTTGAGTTTCATGTAAATGCGTATGAATACTTAGCGATAATTGATCTGCATAAGTAATAATACTTTCAAAAGTTTTATTAGAAACCGTATAAGGTGCGTGTGGCGCAATAGATGTGGTGATAAGAGGGTTGTTACGCCAGCTATCATGCGCAGCAAACCCTTTTTGCAAGTAATCATCAGCATCGCTCGCGTAAGCTGAAGGAAACTCAAGCACAAGTAGACCTAAATTAGCCCGCATGCCAGCTTGGTTAGTTGCAATGGCCGTGGCTTGTGGGTAAAAATACATCTCATTAAAGCAAGTAATGCCTCCACTTAGCATTTCGGCACAGGCTAACAAGGTAGCATCTTGCACATAACGCTCAGAAACGACCGCATGCTCCGCAGGCCATATATGGTCGTTAAGCCAAGTCATTAAAGGCATGTCATCAGCAATGCCGCGCATTAAGCTCATACCAGCATGTGTATGCAAATTTATCAGGCCTGGAATCAATACATGATCATCTAAACATACCAATGAGGTTGCAGTATATTTTTGCCTAGCCTCAACTATTGGTAACACTTCAACGATGATACCCGCTTGAACAATTACAGAGTGATCTTCAAGTAGCGGTAGATCGGTGGCGACTGTAGCAATCCAACGCGCTTCAATAACAAGATCTGCTTGAGTGGTAGTATGTGGCGAATTGTTAGCATTAATCATGTGGTTATTTTACCAACAAAAAAGCCCCGCATTGCGGGGCTTTAATTTTACTTCTTAAATTTAGCTTAAATACTTAAATTTAATTAACCATAAGTAAACAAGCATTAATTCAATGAATTATTTACAACCTGATTCACGTTGTTTTTCAGCTGAAATTACAACACGACGGTTAGGTGCTAAACATTGAATCAACTTTTTACCTTTAACACCAGTACACGCTTCAACTGGCTCAGATTTACCCTTGCCAACCGCTTGTAAACGGCTAGCTTCAACACCTTGTGAAACTAAGTAGGCTTTTACTTGGTTAGCACGGCGCTCTGATAATTTTTGGTTATAGGCAACAGAACCAATACGGTCAGTATGACCTGTCACTAAAACTAATTCGAGGTCTGGATTGCCTTTAATTTTAGCAGCAACTTCATCTAGGGCAGCTTTACCATCATCTTGTAGCTTAGATTTATCAAAACCAAATAGTTTTTCAGCTGAAATGGTAATAGTTTCTAATGTTGGTTTACATGCTTCTGCTGCTGGCAAAGGTGTTGGTGCAACTTCTGCAACTGGTGCCGGTGCTGGCGTAGCAACTACTGCAGCTGGCGCTGGTTCAGCAGCAGCTACAACAGGCATAGGAGCTGGAGCACCAAAGCGGAAGATACCGCCTAGATTTAACAATGTATTGCTAACCGTTTCAGTAGCGTTACCATTAGTACCATTGATAGTATCAACTAAACCACCTTTAGCGCGACTCCACTGTTGACGAATATCAGCTTGCAAACCAAAAGAATCGTTAATTAGATATTGTGCACCTAAGCCCACATTGGCTAACCATGATGTTTTTGTATTATCAAGTGCGTTCACTTGAGGTGTACCGGTATAGCTAAGTTTGTTACGACCAGCGCCAATACCAGCTAGCAAAAATGGACGGAAGTTACTACGGCTAAACATGTACAAAGCATCTAAACCAAGCGTTGTATCTTTATAACGTCCAGTAGCACCCGGAATACCGCTTTCTTTAGCTGTGTTATAGCCAATACCACCTTGAATATCCCAGCTTTCGCTAAGTTCTTTACCTAATTTAATAAAAGCGCCACCGCCGTTATTAGCGTTCAGGTCACCATCTGTGCTTAAATAACTTACACCCGGTACTGCGTACCAAGCGCCACGATACATATCTTCCGCTGATGCAGCAAAGGCTGCGATACTTAGTGTTGCGGCTACTGCCATACTAATAAGATTTTTTTTCATTCGTATTTGCTCCTAATTAAAGTACTACTTAAGTAAATCTATGATGTGATGTTACGCACTCTAACCATTAAGTGCAACGTTTAAGCGTACTAATCTTGCGGCTTGGGGGTGCGGCGTAAAACTTGGACTACTAGGAGGTAGTTCATGTTCTCATACGAAGACCGCATTCGAGCAATCAAACTTTATATCAAGCTTGGGAAACGCGTTGGTCCGACCATTCGAAAGTTGGGTTATCCAACGAAGAATGCACTCAAGAACTGGTATAGTGAATACGAACACAGCCGTGATTTGCAGGTGTGCTATGTCCGATCAAGGAGGAAGTATTCTGACGAACAGAAACAGGCGGCGGTGCAACATTATCAAGACCACGATCGCTGCATTGCTTCAACGATGAAGGTGCTGGGCTATCCCTGCCGGGCAACGCTCACTGCGTGGCTAGATGAACTGGACACCGAAGTGCGCAAACGCGTTGTCGGCAGAGCGGCATCCATGCAGCACCCACTAGAATTCAAGAATGCGGCAGTCATTGAACTGTGCACCAGGAAGACAAGTGCACAAGAAATTGCTAAAAAGTTAGCCGTATGCAGGCCAACGTTGTATAACTGGAAGAATCAATTACTTGGTCGCGAGGCTACTCCATCCATGAAACGGCAGAATGAATCAAAGCCTGTTCCCGAGCAGGCGGAATTGCAGCAGCAAGTCGAAACGCTTCAACGTGACATTCGGCGATTGCAACTTGAACACGACCTATTGAAAAAGGCCAATGAACTGTTAAAAAAAGGCATGGGCGTTGATCTGAAGCTCCTAAGCAACCGGGAGAAGTCGCTTCTGGTTGACGCCCTGAAGCAAACCTATGTGAGGTCAGAGCTGCTTGCCGAACTTAATCTCGCCCGCAGCTCCTACTTCTATCATCGGGCCCAACTACGGAACGCTGACAAATATGCAGAGGTGCGTCTTGCCATCACCGAAATCTTTGAGTGCAATCACCGCTGCTACGGTTACAGGCGGATGCGAGCCGCTCTTAGCAGACGCCATGCGTTCATCTCGGAGAAGGTCGTACAACGCTTAATGAAACAGGAATGCCTGGTCGTTGCAGCCAACAAAAAGCGTCGGTACGGATCCTATTTAGGCGAAATTAGCCCCGCGCCAGAGAATCTCCTCAATCGGGACTTCCATGCCGCCGCCCCGAATGAGAAATGGCTTACCGACATCACGGAGTTCCAGATCCCTGCTGGAAAAGTATACCTCTCACCCATGATCGACTGTTTCGACGGCCTAGTGGTCAGCTGGACAATTGGCACGCGTCCAGACTCCAACTTGGTGAACACTATGCTGGAGTCTGCAATTGAGACGGTGACTGACATCGAAAATCGTCCTGTCATTCACTCCGATCGCGGTGCTCATTATCGCTGGCCTGGATGGCTCTCACGCATGCACGATGCGAAGCTGATTCGATCGATGTCGCGCAAAGGATGCTCACCCGACAATGCTGCCTGTGAGGGCTTCTTCGGACGGTTGAAAACGGAATTGTTCTACCCTCGAAACTGGGAGGCCACAACCATTGATCAATTCATTCAGGTTGTTGATTCCTACATCCGCTGGTATAACGAAAAGCGCATCAAGATTTCTCTTGGCTCACTAAGTCCCATCGAATACCGAGAGAGCCTTGGCTATGCAGCATAAATCAATCCAAGTTTTACGCCGCACCCCCATCCTTTGTACGCGATATTGCCATCGATAGTAGCGATCAAACTATTGTTCGTACCATTATTGCGATGGCACAAAGCTTAGAACTAAACGTGATTGCTGAAGGGGTAGAAACAGAAGAACAGCGGCAATTTTTACTAAAAAATGGCTGCGAATCCTTTCAAGGTTTTTTATTTGGCAAGCCCTTACCTATTAAAGCGTTTGAAGCAGCACTAAACACTCATCAGGTAAAACAGCTTTTAAATTGACTAGAACGCAATTATTTTAAAACCAGAGCGGCTTACGCTTACATATTGACTACACCCACCTAATCTATTCACGCTCGGTTATAATGTGCGCTTGTGTATCAAAAATAACCGCAATATCTAACCACTTGATTTAGCTTACCAAAAACTTTGCTTGCAAAGCATGCGTTCAAACGGCCTCCACAATAGAACCTAACGCTAAAAAATGGCTAGCGCATCACATTACAATCAATATCCCTTTTAATACTCACCACTTGAAACCAATTAAACGATTATGCCTTTTATTACTTTAGATAACGCCTCCCTTGCTTTTGGGCATCATGCCCTACTCGACCATGCCTCGTTCCAATTAGATGCGGGCGAACGTGTTGGTTTAATTGGACGCAACGGCGCAGGTAAATCAAGCTTACTAAAGGCGATTGCCGGAACGATTAAATTGGACGAAGGTACCGTGTGGCGCGCGCCTAACGTACGTGTGGTCTATGTGCCGCAAGAACCAGAACTGGATACCACACACACGGTATTTGAAGCGGTGGCTGAAGGCCTAGGTTCACTACAACAAACCATTATTGATTATCACCAAGTAACGCATGATATGGGAATGCCAGATGCTGACATTGATGCGCTATTGGCAAAAATGCAAACCTTGCAGCACGATTTGGATACGCAAAATGGCTGGGCCGCACAATCGCGCGTTGAAAACGTGTTGAGTCGTTTAAAATTAGATGCTGATGCCTTAGTTTCGACACTATCAGGTGGCTGGCGCAAACGTGTGGCACTAGGTCGTGCGCTGGTAGCTGAGCCTGAAGTTTTGTTATTGGATGAACCAACCAACCATTTGGATTTAGAGGCTATTGAATGGCTGGAAGACCTGCTATTAGGCTTTAATGGCAGCGTATTATTTATCACCCATGACAGACGCTTTTTGGATAAATTAGCCACGCGCATTACCGAATTAGACCGTGGCATACTCACAGACTTTGTCGGTAACTTTTCAGAATATCAAATTAAAAAAGAAGAACTCGCAGCGGTAGAAGAAGTACACGCAGCCAAGTTTGATAAATTTCTGGCCCAAGAAGAAGTGTGGATACGCCAAGGCATTAAAGCGCGCCGCACCCGTAATGAAGGCCGTGTACGCAGACTAGAAGCCTTACGCTTAGACCGCGCGGCAAGACGTGAACGCCAAGGCAGCGTCAAGCTTAATCTGGATAGTGGTGAGCGCAGTGGTAAGCTGGTGGCTGAGCTTGAGAATGTGGTGAAAAGCTATGGCGATAGAACGCTGATTAATGGCTTTAGCACGCGCATTTTAAGAGGCGACAAAATTGGTTTATTAGGCCCTAACGGTATTGGTAAAACCACATTGCTCAAACTTATTTTGGGTGACATTGAAGCAGATAGCGGTGATATTCAACGCGGCACTAAAATCAACGTGGCTTATTTTGACCAAATGCGCGAACAGTTAGATGAAGAAGCGACCTTGGTAGATACGATTAGCCCAGGTTCAGATTTCGTGGAAATAGGCAATGAGCGCAAGCATGTGATTAGCTACCTGGAAGATTTTTTATTTCCGCCACAACGCTCACGCTCACCGGTCAAATCACTCTCTGGCGGTGAACGTAACCGATTGCTATTAGCGCGACTATTCGCCCGCCCAGCCAATGTATTGGTGCTAGATGAGCCGACCAATGACTTAGATATTGATACGCTGGAGCTATTAGAAAGCTTGCTGCAAGAGTTTGCCGGCACACTGTTTTTAGTCAGCCA
>CAINWC010000242.1 GCA_903854305.1 uncultured Pseudomonadota bacterium
CTTAACGTGTGCCTAGACGCGCATGAACTGATAAAAATCAAAGTAATGGTGGATGATAAAGCCGTACGTTCACAATTGCTGACCGATATCTGCGAGCAAACAATGGCAACTGCGGTGCATCACATTGGTAAACAACTAGTGATTTATCGTCAGTCAACTAAACCAAAAATCGTGATTCCAAAATAAAAAAATCTAAAAAAGGCGCTGAATTTATTTGGCGCCTATTTTTTTGCCTAAAAATGTTTATCTAGCGCGCAGCACCACTACAAAACCTAGTAGGCATTGAACCACGTAAGCGATACTTGCCACACCATGCCAAGTTTTAAATCGGTTCGCAAATACGCTCTGCATCACATCACTAGGCAAGGCATCGGACTTTAATTGCGCCAAAATTGGTTGAATACCAAAATGACTGGCAAGTACTAACAGCAACATGACTAACACTGCCCAAAAATATGATTGCCTAAGCGCCAATGTGCCATAAGACAATAAGCGATTTATCAGTAAATAAAATCCTGAAAACAAACCCAAGTAAGAGACATAACTAAAGAACTTACCCGCCAATTGGCCTGCTAACTGGCTGTCTGACAAGGTGCTAAATAACACATAAGCCGCTGCACCAGTTGTCCACAAAGCACCGACCCACATGGTAATGATAATGAGCGAAAATTTATCTGACCAATTATTCATCTTTGTCCCTTTTTATCGATTTTACTTTTGGCTTGCTAAATACACACATTGATTTAGATATATTGAACTTCCAAAATTTCATATTCTTTAACGCCACCTGGTGCCATTACTTCAGCAACATCGCCTTCTGACTTGCCAATTAGGCCACGAGAAATCGGTGAGCTGATTGAGATTTTGCCATTTTTAATATCGGCTTCATCATCACCTACAATTTGATAAGTGATGATGCCACCGCTATCTAAATCTTCGATTCTAACCGTTGAACCAAATACACAACGCCCTTCCGCATGCAAGGTGGTTGGGTCAATAATCATGGCATTAGAAAGCTTGGCTTCAATTTCTGCAATACGGCCTTCAATAAAGCTTTGACGCTCTTTAGCCGCCTCATACTCAGCATTCTCGGACAAATCACCCTGCGCGCGCGCTTCAGCAATGGCCTGAATAACTTCAGGTCTATCCACGCTACGCAAGCGTAGTAATTCTTCTTTAAGTTGCACTGCACCTTTAACGGTAACGGGTATTTGAGTAACTGCCATATTGCCTAACCTTGATATAAAAAATAAACCACACCCAAACTGAGTGTGGCTTTAAAGTATAAAATTAAATGATGTTGTTAAAGTGTATTTTAAGCGAGCTTTTTATGCAAGTCTTGAAGCGACTCTACAGTCAGTTCTTGCATATGCGCCATACCTACGCAAGCGGCTTTGGCACCGGCTAACGTTGTATAGTAAGTCACTTTGTTTTGCAAAGCGCTGCGACGAATCTCGTAAGAGTCGGCAACTGCACGCTTATCTTCAGTCACGTTCACAATAAAGCTGATATCGCCATTTTTAATCATATCAACAATATGCGGACGACCTTCTGCCACTTTATTGACTGAGTCTACTTTTAGACCATTCGCATTTAAAGCGGCTGCTGTACCTTTGGTCGCAACCAAACTAAAACCAAGTTGATCTAACGCTTGCGCGATTTCAATCACTTTAAGATAGTCTTCTTTACGCACGCTAATAAACGCTCTGCCACCTTCTGGTAACTTGGTAGAAGCACCAAGTTGTGATTTTAGAAAAGCTTCTGCAAACGTAGCACCAACGCCCATCACTTCACCAGTCGACTTCATCTCAGGGCCTAAAATTGTATCTACGCCGGGGAATTTAATGAATGGGAATACCGCCTCTTTTACTGAGTAAAATGGTGGAATAATCTCTCGCGTCACACCTTGCTCTTTAAGCGAGGTACCGATCATGCAGCGCGCAGCAATTTTAGCCAGTTGCAAACCACAAGCTTTTGAGACAAACGGCACTGTACGTGATGCTCTTGGGTTCACCTCTAAGACAAATACGGTTTCACCCTGTATCGCAAACTGCACATTCATTAAGCCGACTACACCTAAGGCACGTGCCATTTGTTTGGTTTGCACGCGCAATTCATCTTGCAACTTGGCAGACAAACTATATGGCGGTAGTGAACATGCTGAATCACCGGAGTGAACACCCGCTTGCTCAACGTGCTCCATAATACCACCGATAATGACATCACCAGTGTTATCACATAACGCATCTACATCCACTTCTAGCGCATCGTTCAAGAATCTATCCAACAATACTGGCGATTCATTGGAAACTTTTACCGCTTCACGCATGTAACGTTCAAGTTGCGATTGCTCTTGCACGATCTCCATCGCACGGCCACCAAGTACGTATGAAGGACGCACTACTAACGGATAACCGATTTCTAAAGCTAAGCGCACCGCATCTTCTGGCGTTCTTGCTGTACGATTTGGCGGTTGTTTTAAGCCAAGCTCTTGCAACATTTTTTGAAAACGTTCGCGGTCTTCCGCTTTATCAATTGCATCAGGCGTTGTACCAATAATTGGCACACCTGCTTTTTCTAAAGCGCGCGCAAGTTTTAGCGGCGTTTGACCGCCATATTGCACAATCACGCCTACTGGTTTTTCTAGCGCAACGATTTCCAATACATCTTCAAGCGTGACTGGCTCAAAATACAAACGGTCTGAAGTATAATAATCGGTAGAAACGGTTTCAGGATTACAGTTCACCATGATGGTTTCATAGCCGTCTTCACGCATGGCAAACGCCGCGTGTACACAGCAATAATCAAACTCAATGCCCTGACCGATTCTATTCGGCCCGCCACCCAAAATCATGATTTTTTTGTTATTGGTCGGGGCGGCTTCACACTCTTCTTCATAAGTAGAGTACATATACGCAGTATTGGTCGAAAACTCTGCAGCACAAGTATCTACGCGCTTATACACGGGGCGTACTTGCAAAGCTTGACGATAAGCACGTACAGCATGCTGATCAGTGTTTAACAATGCTGCTAAACGGCGATCTGAAAAACCGCTGCGTTTTAATTTAAGCATTGCTGATTTATCTAAATCAGCAATTTGCTTACCTTTAAGCGCTTGTTCGCGATCAATAATGTCTTTGATTTGCACCAAGAACCAAGTATCTATTTTAGAAATATCAAACACTTCTGCAATCGTCATGCCCATTCTAAAGGCATCACCCACGTACCAAATGCGTTCTGGCCCTGGCACGCCCATTTCTTTGGTAATGGTGTCTAAATCTGTGGTTTTTTCATCCAAACCATCAACACCAACTTCCAAGCCGCGCAAAGCTTTTTGGAATGACTCTTGAAAAGTACGGCCAATCGCCATCACCTCGCCAACAGACTTCATTTGCGTCGTTAAACGCGAATCAGCCTGCGGGAATTTTTCAAAAGCGAAACGTGGAATCTTAGTAACGACGTAATCAATCGAAGGTTCAAACGAGGCTGGTGTAGCGCCACCAGTAATCTCGTTTCTTAGCTCATCCAAGGTAAAGCCTACTGCCAATTTTGCAGCAACTTTAGCAATCGGGAAGCCTGTCGCTTTTGAAGCCAGTGCCGATGAACGCGAAACACGCGGGTTCATCTC
>CAINWC010000243.1 GCA_903854305.1 uncultured Pseudomonadota bacterium
ATTAGTAAGTTATTTGGTAAAATAACAATGGTAAGAAAAACTAAAGAAGACGCAGAACTCACACGACGACGCATTATAGATTCCGCTCGCGCGGTGTTTCTTGCCCGTGGCGTCAGCCGCTCTACTTTAGAGCATATTGCAAGCCACGCAGAAGTAACGCGTGGCGCGGTGTACTGGCATTTTAAAAATAAAACTGAAATTTTTCACGCCATTCGTGAGCAGGTATTTTTACCATTGATCGATCGCATGGATGACTCGCTAACCATACAAGCCAATGAAGACCCGCTGACACAAATTGAAAACAGCCTGTGCGACACCATCAATGAACTCAATGAGAACATTGAAATGCGTCAGACTTATGAAATTATAATGATTAAATGTGAGTATGTAGATGAGTTTGCTTCCGTGCTTCAACAAATCCTCAACAACTGCTCCAATATTACTGAAAAAATTCAACTTGCTTATGAGCGCGCGGAATCTCAAAACTTGTTAGCTGGCACACATAATCCACGGGCATTAGCTCAGGATACCCACCTATTTTTTAACGGATTATTGCACATGTGGGTAAAAGACTTTGATGGCAGCCGATTTCGTTTTCAAGCCATAGACCTGATTAAATCTCACATTAATCTACGCAGAAAATAACCCGACCCTAGCAAAATACTTGTTAATCGCAGAATCTAGCGATAATATACTTCCCTATTAGGGCTGGGAGGCGTTGTGGAAATTAATACGGGCGAAATTTACGGCAAACAAACCGCAAATAAGTTTGTGATGTACAACGTAGTTAAAATCAGCAAGGTTAAAAATTCCAGTCAGGCATTAGTGACCTTACAGAATATTGATAACCCACTCAGTTTTTTTGAAGCCACCGCACAAAAATTAGCCGCTTCAGGCTATATTCGTATCAGCCAAACGCCGTATATCGACTTAATATCAGCCACACCTAAACGACGTAAAGCAGCAAGAAAGCCAACCCGCTGCCCGCTCACCTTCGACTTTCTGGAAGAACGCGCTGACAGCCAAAGACCCGCGCCGATATTGCTAGATTTATTTAACTAATAAATCGCTTTTTCTTTTGCCATCATCATTCCGTGTCCGATCGTAATGCCGCAAGGGCATTCCCGTCATTTCTAAGCCTCAAACAATTCGGCTTGAAATTCGTGAAGGGTATTCACCTTGGAGTATATGCGCTAAAGCACGAAATGACTCGGATTAACAGATTTTTGAAAATAACCAAAAGTGCAATTTCACATTCTAAGTAAGCCGAAATTTTTAATCTCTCGGCGGCCCGCCCCACAAGTCATGACCATTCGCTTTTGTGATTTGCACTTCTACAAAATCACCTGGGCTTAAGCCTTCAGCATCATCTAAATAAACCACACCATCAATCTCAGGCGCATCGGCTTTAGTGCGACCTATAGCTTCAAAACTGCCATCTTCCAGCTGGTTAACTTCATCCACTAACACCGTTTGCATAGAACCAATTTTAGTTTGTAGCTTTGCCGCGCTAATGCGCTCTTGCACTTCCATAAACCTAGCCAATCGCTCTTGTTTAACTTCTTCAGGCACATGGTCTGGTAGCTCATTGGCTTTTGCGCCATCAACGGCTGAATAAGTAAAGCAACCTACCCTGTCCAGCTGCGCTTCTTCTAAAAAGTCTAGCAGCATTTTAAAGTCATCTTCCGTTTCACCGGGAAAACCTGCAATAAAGGTACTGCGCACGGTAATATCTGGGCAAATTTCACGCCAAGCTTTAATGCGCGCTAAATTGTTTTCCGCATGCGCTGGGCGCTTCATCGCTTTAAGAATGCGTGGACTGGCGTGCTGAAATGGCACATCCAAGTACGGTAAAATCAAGCCATCTGCCATCAAAGGAATCACTTCGTCCACGTGCGGATATGGGTACACATAGTGCAAACGCACCCACACGCCTAACTCACTCAAGGCTTGGCTTAGCTCGGTCATACGCGTTTTTACTGGGCGGCCATTCCAAAAGCCGGGGCGATATTTCACGTCCACACCGTAAGCGGAAGTGTCTTGCGAAATGACTAAAATTTCAGAAACGCCCGCTTTGACTAGATTTTCTGCTTCATTCAATACTTCGCCAATCGGGCGGCTGACTAAATCGCCACGCATGCTTGGAATTATGCAGAAACTGCAACGATGGTTACAGCCTTCTGAGATTTTTAAATAGGCGTAATGACTAGGTGTGAGACGTATACCTTGTGGCGGCACTAAATCAATAAATGGCTCGTGCAGTTTTGGTAAATTAGCATGAACGGCTGTCATTACCTCTTCAAGCGCATGTGGGCCTGTAACGGCTAATACGCTTGGGTGGGCAGCTTCTACCACACCTTTTTTTGCACCTAAACAGCCAGTCACAATCACCTTGCCATTCTTTTTAATGGCTTCACCAATGGCGTCAAGCGATTCTTCAACCGCGCTATCAATAAAGCCGCAAGTGTTTACCACCACTAAATCGGCGTCTTCATAACTGCCTGAAATCTCATAGCCTTCTGCCCGCAATTGGGTGAGAATACGCTCTGCGTCTGAACCCGCTTTAGGACAGCCTAATGAAACGAAACCGACTTTTGGATTTGATAAACTCATTGATACGAACCAACCTTTAAATTAAATTGATACTTTATGTACATTATTGCAATTGCTTGGCTTTATGTCACCGTAATGATGGCAGCCACTGAAAAAACAGTCATTTCAGGCTTACTGACATTTATATTATATGGACTATTACCCTGCGCATTATTACTGTGGATACTTGGTGTAAAGCATCGCAGATTTATTAAAAGTAAAAAACCCTTACTCGAGCATGACGTGCGCGATCCAGATAGTACTGACACCAATGGAAATGAGTAAGACCTGCGCGAGCGTCGCTTTTAATTCTGTACGCTTATGCAAGCCCGGTATTAAGTCTGCCACCGCGACATAAAGTAAGCTAGAAGCCGCCAAACCTAGAATAACCGGTATCCAGCTTTGTACATATTGCAGCGCATAGTATGCAATTAAGCCCCCAACCATGGTAGCTACACTAGAAACCAAATTAAATATTAACGCTTGTTTTTTACTATAGCCTGAGTGCAGTAAGATTAAAAAATCCCCCACTTCTTGCGGAATTTCATGCGCGATAATCGCCAGTGCTGTCACTACGCCTAATTTAATATCTGCGGTAAAAGCGGCGGCTATCAAAATGCCGTCAATAAAATTATGAAAAGTATCGCCTATCATAATCATCAAGCCGCTACGCCCGCCATCGTGAGCATGTGAATGATTGTGGCTATTGCTAAGTAGCACTGAAGGTTGCTGCGTGACAACTACTGCTTTATATTTTTTGCCACTCTCATCTGATGTTTTTTCTAAATGCGTGACTGGACAGTTTTCTTCAGAATGTATTGCATGCACTTCGCAATGGTCACCATGGCAATGACGCCAGATCACTAATTTTTCTAAGACAAAAAATAGCAGCAAGCCAAACAGTAAAGTCGCTGAAACGGTCTCTATACTGCCGGCAATGCTAAACGCATGTGGCAAAATTTCTAAAAAAACTGCGCCTAACATAGCGCCAATAGCATAACTGACCAACATAGGCACCCATGTTGTACGCACGTTAAGCGCGAACAGTGCCGCCAAACAAACACTCAAGCCCCCGCCCAATAAGCTGGATAAAACAATCCAGGTGAGTACGGATAATGGCGCGGTAGTAATGGCTAGGTTTAACATAAATTTTGGTGCATCAAAGAACTCAATAAAAACTTCAATAAAGAACTTGAAAGCGGTCTAAACTAACTTAAGAAGTGTGCATTATAAACGAGCAAAGTCATATCGTACTTTATTGCTTGTTAAAAACCATGATCATCCCAACATAGATCTATATCAATCAAAATGCACCCCTTAAAATTAAATCCATGAAAAATCAAGAGAATACGACACGTATGCCAGCCATATTTATTGGTCATGGCAACCCGATGAATGCCATTAATGATAATCCATACCGTGAGGCCTGGCTAACATTGGGCAAAACTTTACCACGACCACGTGCCATTTTATGCGTTTCAGCACATTGGCAAACACGTGGCACACAAGTTTGCATCGCCGAAAAACCTAAAACCATCCATGACTTTGGCGGCTTTCCAGCAGCGTTATTTGCGCAGCATTACCCTGCGCCTGGCGCCCCTGAGTTTGCAAATATGGCCTGTGATTTATTTACCACAGGCATTGTGACCAAAACCCAAGACTGGGGCTTGGATCATGGTGCTTGGACCGTATTACAATCACTTTTCCCAGCGGCAGACGTACCCGTATTTCAGCTAAGTTTAGATGTGACTCTGAACTTTGCAGGACATTTTGCGTTTGCCAAAAACCTTGCCTGCCTACGCGAACGTGGTGTGATGATTATTGCTAGCGGTAACATTGTACATAATCTAGGCAGATTGAATCCCAATGGTGAGGCTGCCGACTGGGCAGTAATTTTTGACGATTACATTAAGACGGCGCTTGAAACTGGTGACGATGCTGCGCTCATTGATATTTCAAGTGCTGGGAACGCTGCAAAGTTGTCAGTACCAACAGATGAACATTACCTGCCGTTGTTATACATTGCCGCGGTCCGGCATGCTGATGATCAAATGCATTTCTTAACAGAATCTTTTGATATGAGCTCGCTCAGTATGCGTAGTGTGATTTTTCGGTAGTTTTCAGGTGGTGATTAAGACTCAAGCCAAATCATACTAGCCATACGCCCTGTGACATTATCCCGCCTGAATGAGAAAAAACGTGCTTCATCGGTATAGGTACAAAAATCTTCATTAATACCGCTACCATAAATCTGCGTAACGCCTAGTTTAGTTAAGCGTTGCTGTGCGATTAAATACATATCGCATAACCACTTGCCATTCAATTGATGCTCTGTATGTGGCTTAAATGCTAGCGCTGCTTGTAAGTCATGTGCCATAAATTGCTGGCGTAGGTCATCTCCCACTTCAAACGCATTAGGGCCAATGGCTGGGCCTAGCCACGCTAAAATATCACTTGGGTTAACGCACATTTTATTAACTGCAGCTTCAATCGCACCGTCACATAAGCCGCGCCAACCAGCATGCACGGCTGCCACCACAGTGCCAGCCTTATCACACAACAACACTGGCAAACAATCGGCTGTCATGGTGACACACACAATATTATTTTGCGTGGTAAACGAGGCATCGGCATTTTGCAGACAAGTACTTTTTGCCGCATCAATCACTACAATGCCATGCACCTGATTCACCCACACTGGTTCACTTGGCAGATAAGGGCTTAGCAATTGGCGATTTTTTGCCACAGCCAGCGCATCATCGCCTACATGCGCACCTAGGTTTAGACTTGCATAAGGCACATGACTAACGCCGCCATTACGGGTGGTTTGCAATGCTTTTACATTGACTGGCGCTGGCCAGCTAGGGTTAATGAACTTGAGTTGACTCATGCTGGTTATTCATCTTCTTCAACATCGCCATCTTCTAAATCGCCCTCTTCATCTTCAAGCTCATCGTCATCATATTCTTCGTCATCCTCATAATCTTCATCTGCAAGGTATGGCTCAGTTTGCAATCCACCAAAACTCAACTCAAAGTCTTCTTCATCAGCACGTGGATCTTCATAACGCATGGCTTCTAGCAAAGCCTTCATATCGTCGGCCAGCTCAATTTGCCACTCCATAAACTCGTTGGTATCGGGGTGTAGCAAGCCTAACTTTATCGCATGTAGCGCTTGACGATTAAATAGACTGACAGCGTCACGCAACGTTTGCGTCATGGCGCGAATTGGCACAATGCCACGGAAGCCATAAACAGGATCCCCCACGATAGGTGCTTTTAAATGCTGCATGTGCACACGAATTTGATGGGTACGGCCAGTTTCTAAATTACAGCGCATATAAGTTTGCACTGAAAAGCGCTCTAACATCTCATATCGTGTGATTGCAGGCTTGCCTGCACGGTTAATCGCCATTTTTGTGCGTGATCGTGGGTCACGGCCAATCGGCTGATCGATCATGCCATTACGCCAAATTTGACCCCAAACAATTGCGCGGTACTCGCGCTTTACAGTGCGCGCTTGTAATTGACGCACTAAATTAGTTTGTGCCGCTAAAGTTTTAGCGACTACTAATAATCCGCTGGTATCTTTATCTAGTCGATGTACGATACCTGCACGTGGCACATCTTTTAATTTTGGCTCATGGAACAATAAGGCATTTAATAAAGTGCCACTCCAATTACCTGCCGCAGGGTGTACCACCATGCCCGCAGGTTTGTTAACAACTAAAATAAGATC
>CAINWC010000244.1 GCA_903854305.1 uncultured Pseudomonadota bacterium
ATAAACCTGTATCGACTGATGCTGATGATTTTGATTAATCAATAAGTCATCTTTTTATAATTGAAAGAGGATGTAAAGCTAGAGTTCCTCTCCGTAGTCATCCGATAGAATAAGCCTTATAGTTCATCAACTTCTCGAACCTCAAATGCCTCACGCAATTTAGCATTGATCGAGTCTATGTCATCTTCAGCAACTTGTTCGTGGCTGCTTGAGTTAGTCATTACCGCGGCGGTTTTTTTAGTCGGGGCAGTGTTGGTTGTAGGGGTGTTTGTAAACCACTTTTCAAACGGCGCTGAGTTAACGCCTTGCGGTACGTACCATTGTTTTAACTCTGCGTTCCATCGCGCGCCCAATGCTTTTGCTTGGTCTTTTTCATTGAAAGGAACTTTGAGGCTGATGTTGGGTGTTGTCATGCTGATCCTGATATGTATTGCTGTTTTAGACGGGTGTATTCCGAGAGGGCTATTTTAATTGGTTTTTAGATTATTGTGATTGATTTTATGATTTTTATGGCAGAGTTTGGACTTTATAATATGCTTAATTCAGAAGCGTAATATAATGAAAATCGTTATTTATTAACCATGAGCAGCCGATTGGAAGATTGTTGTTAACCAACTACTTTTTATCAAAAATAATGAACTTACATCAATTGTTAGCCTATCGTTGGTCTTATCTAATTCGCCTCGCAGGCATCTCTTTGCTTTATGCAGTATCCGTCAAGTTATCACTGGCCTATTTAACCTCAGATGGAAATATCTCTATCGTTTGGATTCCTAGTGGTATCGGTTTGGCGGTATTGCTTATCGGCGGCAGAAAGTACTGGCCGGCCATTTTTATGGGTGCTTTGGCTGCTTATGTGTTGTGGGTTGGTAGGCCTTGGTTACCCTCTACATTTATTGCGATCAGCAATGTATTAGAGCCATTGCTTGGATATTGGCTGTTAACGCATCTTCGAATTAAGAACACTTCTTTTGATATAGCTTTTACCCATTCATACGATTACTTATGGCTTGCGCTAACTGCTGGATTCATTGCTCTGGTGGCGGCTTTAATTGGCGTGGTAACGTTATGGCTAGCAGGCATAGTGATGCCAGCAATGATGCCCGCAAGTCTACTGCATTGGTGGATGGGTAACACACTTGGCATATTCACCATCACCCCTTTGATTTTAGTCTGGAGAACTGCTCCAGCTCATTGGCTAAATCGCCAGCACTTATTGGAAACCATGGCCTGTTTTGGGTTGTCATTCCTGTTTGGACAGATTATTTTTCTTGGCTGGTTTAGTCAGGTGCTTGGCGCTTTTGCCCATAGTTATTGGATGTTCCTGTTTGTTACATGGAGTTCAATACGCTTTGGTCGTCATGGCAGTTTGTTGATTATAGGTATGGTGATATTGCAAGCCTTGCTGGGGGCGACCCATGGGGTTGGGTACTTTGGCCGCGATGGTACTCATGACTGGGAAATGTTATGGCTATACGCGATGCTTTTAACCGGCATCGGTGTCACCATGACGTTGGTCATGCACGAGCGCAAACAAGCCGAATCTAAAATCAATCGTCTTACCAAGCTTTACGCCGCATTAAGTCAATGTAATCAGGCTATTGTGCGCTGCAATAGTGAGGCTGAACTTTTCCCTAAAATTTGCCATGATGCAGTGACGTTTGGTGGCGTTAAGATGGTTTGGATTGGGTTGTTTGACGAAAAAAATCAGTGGCTAAAGCCCGTTGCGTCTTATGGCGTGGGTGTTGAATACTTGGACTTACTTAAACTTTCAGTGGACGCCAATGAGCCTAGCGGACGCGGTCCTAGCGGCATGGCTTTTCGTGAAGATCAGGCTTTCTGGTGCCTTGATTTTACGAATGACTCCACTACCGAGATCTGGCACGAACTTGGCCTAAAGTTTGATTGGATCGCTTCCGCAGCTTTGCCACTCCATCGTGATGGTAAAGTTGTCGGTACATTTAATATTTATGCAGATAGCGCGAATGTGTTTGACGAGGCTGGTCGAAATCTATTGGTAGAGATGGCAACCGACATTGACTTCGCAATGGATCACTTTAATGTTGAACTTGAACGCGTGAAGTTTAAAGAAAAACTGCTGGAGAGTGAGGAGATTTCTAGGCTGGTACTTGAGAATTCTATTGATGCGATTATCAATATGGATAGCGAGGGCTTGGTGATTGAATGGAGTGGTGCTGCATTCAATATGTTTGGCTATACGCGCGAAGACGCTTTAGGGCGAACATTATCCGACCTTATTATTCCTCGTAGAGATCGTGAGGCGCATTTTAAGGGAATGCAAAGGGTACTCACCAGTAATAAGTCAAATATGACGGGCCGACGCGTTGAAGTCAATGCTTTGCGAATCGACGGTAGTGAGTTTTCGGTAGAAATGTCAGTGGCACAAATTAAACGTGGTGATCTTGTCTTTTTTAGCGCGTTCATTCGAGATATTACAGAACGCAAGCAATCTGAAAGTCAGATTCTGCATCTGGCGCATTTTGATGCGCTTACCGGCCTCCCTAATAGAACCATGTTGCAAGACCATTTTAAATACGCGCTTAGTTTAGTTAAGCGCAATAATGGCAAACTAGCAGTTATGTTCCTTGATCTTGATCACTTTAAGGACATCAACGATACCCTTGGGCATAGTATAGGCGATGAGTTATTAATAGAAATGGCGAAGCGACTGCAATCGATGTTGCGTGAAGAAGATACACTGTCGCGCTTAGGCGGAGATGAGTTTATTGTAATCTTGCCTGGTACTGATGCACGTGGAGCCGCTAATGTGTCACAGAAGCTGCTCAGTATTCTGGCTGAGCCATACCGCATTGAGCCTTATGAGCTTACCGTGACAGGCTCAATTGGTCTTGCCCTTTATCCGAACGATGGTACCGATTTAGAAGCGCTCTCGCAAAAAGCGGATACGGCCATGTATCGCGCTAAACAAGAAGGTAGAAACGACTACCGTTTCTTTACCGCAGAAATGCAGGCAACTTCTGCGCGTAATCTGCAATTAGTAACGGCGTTGCGCCATGCGCTGGAGCGCAAGCAGTTAAGCCTGCATTATCAGCCACAGCTATCTATGCATGATAATCGCATCATCGGCGCAGAAGCATTATTGCGCTGGCAACATCCGGAGCTGGGCTCAATATCGCCCGCAGAGTTTATTCCGATTGCTGAAGATTCAGGTTTGATACTCCCTATTGGGGAGTGGGTGCTACGTCAGGCGGCTCAGCAAGCAAAGGCTTGGATGGCGGATGGTCACGGCTCGTTAATTATGGCGGTCAATTTGTCAGCAATACAGTTCCGGCATCCAGATTTGACTGACTTGGTAACACGCATACTCAATAAAGTGGGGCTGGCTCCAGAATATCTCGAATTAGAACTTACTGAAGGCGTGGCTATGCATGACCCTCAAGGGGCAATTGCGGTAATGAATAATCTTCATGAGCTTGGTATCCGCATGTCCATTGATGACTTCGGCACAGGCTATTCATCACTAAGCTATCTGAAAAAATTTAAGATATACAAGCTCAAGATCGATCAGTCATTTGTGCGTGATATTAGCACCGACCCTGAAGATAAGGCCATTGTCAGCGCAATCATCAGTATGGCGCGCAGCCTAGGTCTGCAAACTATTGCAGAAGGCGTAGAAACTATTGAGCAGCTGGCCTATTTACGTGAGCAGGGTTGTGATGAGATGCAAGGCTATTATTACAGTAAACCCATCCCAGCTGAACAGTTCGAAAAACTGTTAAAAGGAAATAGTTTGGGGTTAGGCTGATTATTTCGAAACTATTCGATTTAATCCGTACGCTAGGCGGGTGCTTACTTTAAAGCAAATTGGTGCAGTCCAAATGTCCCGTTAATCTCTCAATTAGAATGGTGGG
Organism: uncultured Pseudomonadota bacterium; assembly: GCA_903854305.1. GTDB lineage: Bacteria > Pseudomonadota > Gammaproteobacteria > Burkholderiales > Methylophilaceae > Methylotenera. The sequence goes on from CAINWC010000244.1 coordinate 3,894, forward strand.
TAGCGCATTATCCTGATGATATGCATTTCCTCATGTAAACACACAATTTTCTAGATAGACCGTTAGAAAGCACATGGAACAAATAATGATACCACTAGAACTTGCTCGTCAGACATTAATGCAGCTTTCTAAAAGCCAGACACCACCAACGCCAGAAAATTTTCGTCGTGTATATGATGAAATTGCAGGGGTTAAATCGGTTGATTATTCGGTCATACTGAGTAAATCACTTGAAAAGGTTTTACATGAACTCGGTAAGGCTCGCCCAAAATATTTAACCGTGGCTCAGAAAATTTCCGCCTTGGTTGAAAAGCAGGATTCAGCCAATTTGGAAGATCAGCTTCGCAAGCTATTTCCAGCAGAAACTGGCGTAGCGGAAGGCGTGAATTGGGCGACACTTATTCGCACACTTATAAAACAATTGGATGTTAATCATCAAGGCATCACGCTCAGCCGAAAAAAAGACGGTTTGAATCGTGTCATGATTAACTTTGCAAACGACCCTAACCAATTGGGTCAAAAAATTCAGTCGCTGGTGGCATCTTGGGGAGACGGTCAGTCAGCCATTCAAACTGCCGAAACCAATCAATTAGAAAGTGTGGACATCCCAGCTCCAGTTCAAATACCTGTTCAGGAAAATGCTCCGCGTCCCAATCTTGTGGCGAATGCTGATAATAGTCAGCGAAAACTGACTGTTAGGGGGTGCGGCGTAAAACTTGGATTGATTTATGCTGCA
>CAINWC010000245.1 GCA_903854305.1 uncultured Pseudomonadota bacterium
GGCTGCCAATCGGCTCACCAAACGTGAGCAATACTAAATCACCCTGATTCACTACTTTTTGCTGCAATAATACTTGCTCCATTTCTTGCAGCACCTCCTCTTTATTTTTGTTATCTTGGCTGATAGGATAAGGATAAACACCACGATGCAGAGTGAGTTTTCTACGCGCATATTTATCGGGGGATAATGCATAAATAGGCACTTCAGTATCTGCGCGAGATAACCATTGTGCAGCATTACCAGATTGCGTAAGCGCAGCAATGGCCTTTACTTTAAAGTGTTTGGCCGTATAGATTGCAGCTGCAGCAATGGTTTCATCTGTCCTCACAAACACTTGATCTAACTTCTGCGCATGATATTGACTGAGATATTCTTTTTCGGCCTCCATCACTACACGATGCACCGCTTGCACCGTTTCTAATGGATATTGGCCAGCCGCAGTTTCAGCTGACAACATGACCGCATCTGTACCATCTAACACAGCATTAGCAACATCGGAGACTTCTGCACGTGTTGGAATTGGGCAGCTAATCATCGATTCCATCATTTGCGTAGCGGTTATCACTAATTTATTCTGTGCACGCGCCATACGAATCATACGTTTTTGTAAACCTGGCACCGCAGCATCGCCAACTTCAACGCCAAGGTCTCCGCGTGCCACCATGATGACGTCAGAGGCTTCAATAATAGCCTCCAAATTTTCAATAGCCTCCGCGCGTTCTATTTTTGCAATGATATTCGCCGTACCACCCGCTTTTTTAATCAAGCTACGTGCAAGCTCAACATCAGCGGCTGATTTTGGGAACGAAATCGCAATGTAATCAGCTTCCAATTTGACCGCCGTGATAATATCTTCACGATCTTTTTTAGTCAGCGCATCAGCTGATAAGCCGCCACCTTGGCGATTAATGCCTTTATTATTACTAAGTACACCTCCGCTCAACACCACGCAATGAATCTGATTTCCTTTAACTCTATCGACTTGCATGGTAATGCGACCATCGTCCAGCAATAAAACTACGCCCTCCTTCACCTCTTGTGGCAAGGTTTTATAATCCAAACCTACGTGATCTTGATTGCCCAATTCGCAATCGGCATCAAGAATAAATAAATCACCCATTTTTAAAGTGATTTTACCAAACTCAAATTTGCCAATACGGATTTTAGGGCCTTGCAAATCACACAACACGCCAATGGGCCGATTCAACTTAGCGGCAATTGATCGCACGATTTCTGCACGCTTAATATGGTCTTCAGCACTGCCGTGTGAGAAATTCAAACGCACTACATTCACGCCTGCGGTAATCATACGCGCCAACATTTCCTCACTACTTGATGAAGGTCCTAATGTTGCAACAATCTTTGTTTTACGTAATGTCAATTTATGACCTTTTTCTATAATTTAATACTAATTTACAAATAAAAAATGGGGCTACTAGCCCCATTTTAAAAACACATAAGGTGTAAGGCGACTAACCTTTAGCGCGTTGTTCTAAAATCTCAACTGCTGGGAGTTTTTTACCTTCTAAAAACTCTAAAAATGCACCGCCTGCGGTAGATATGTAATCAATTTTGCTTTCAATGCCATACTTCTGAATGGCGGCAATCGTGTCTCCACCCCCAGCCAATGTAAACGCTTTTGTATTTGCAATAGCATTAGCAATGGTTTTTGTACCTTCACCAAACTGGTCAAA
>CAINWC010000246.1 GCA_903854305.1 uncultured Pseudomonadota bacterium
AAAGTATCATACTGAACTACGCTGAAAGCCACATATCTTCTTTAGAAATAATCTCATTATGTAAATAAAGTATCATACTAAAATTGAATGTCAATAATTTTACTCTGAAATATAAGTAATAAAGTATCACACTAAATTACTAATCGTAGGATTGTCATTCCCGCCATTGATGGTTTCTGCTAAAGCGTTAAAACAGTAATGACAGCAGATTAATGACAGGTATGCGTAATGTGTAATCTTAATTCAAGGGCGATTTTGATTTGGTTTGGGCTGGGAGTTCTGTCAGTTTTAGCTGGGTGGAAGTGCTAGGGAAGTTAGTGAGTGATGGGAGTTGCGAAGCAATACTTTTCAGTTATGGCACTCTTGAACTATTTTTTACTTGATTCAGCAGAATCAGAATTAATGTGTTTTCTTATTTGCCACTTATAGACCCCATATATAAAAAATCCAACACCAATAACTCCAGAGAAGTATCCAACAAAAGCATGGGGATATTGAAATAACATTATTCCTGCCGCAGCAATGCAGATAAGTCCATACGCAATATAACTAGCGTAATGCGAACCACCCAACGGAGAAAAATCTAACACCAACTTTAGAATGAGTAAACCAACCAAAAAAATAGTAGGATCCATTTTTAAATTCCCATTAAAAATTGTTGGAAGTAAATTCGACCGTCGACACTTTTACAACTTCTATTTTAGACATCAAAACATCATGGTCCAGGTACATTATCATTTTCTATACTTTCGCCAAATGCTTTGCAAACTTTAGGTTTACAAGCTAAAACACAAGCTTCATGTGCGACCCCATCACAAGCTAACGTTAAAGCCGCTCCTTGCCATGAAGAGAAAGGATGGAATGTCGGCTTGCAAGGTGACGATAGTGATACATCACAGACTAAAACACATTTTTCTTCTTCTGAATTACCAGCCCACCACTTACCTACGGCGGCACTTGCATTTGGAGCTGGCATATTACCTGTGCTGCCACTTCCCGGATACTGATCCTGTGACCAAGAGCCAAAGTTGCCTAGACTGTCCAAACCCTTCGGATCGATCCTGCTAATAGGATTTTCATTGACGTATCCATAAGTATTAATCCCACCATGTTCACTCATCTGGCGGATTATTAAGTACACCTTATTACGGGTTCGGATAAGGACTACGTTTGCTTATTAGTTTTTTTAAATATCATTACCAAAGTAAGTATAAATATTACTATTGGATTAAAAATGTCTTTTAAAACGAGAAATATGAAATTCGTAAATACACCTTTGTACAATATGATTTGTAAGTTATTAATTTTCACTTCTATTACTTCCATGATATTACTTCCAGAAGACTTATAAAAATCAAAGAAAACAATAGATATTGAAAGTACTAGAAATGTCCAAACAATTTTTCTCCAATACTTAAAGTCTTTTAAACAAGCCAGAACACACAGTAACCCCAGAGCTATATATATAAAGGTGATAACAAATAAAAAGAGGTACGCAATACATAGTTGCGAGTATTTATAATCACAAGTATTAATAATTTCAAGAGTTAGGCTAATAGCCGACCATGTGTAAGGTAAACAAATAAGTAAGACCAATATCGCTGTCAATGTCCTAGATAATAGGAAATTAATTACTTCACTTCGCATCTATTAGACTCCTCACAGGTTTGCGTTAATTCTTTACAAGACTTTATACATTCTTCATTAATATCAGTGGCTACTATAGAATCGGTCGGTTTTATTTGTAATGCACATGATTCATGTATACCCAAATCCTTATCTCTAGGAGGTTTTTGGCATATTTGAATTGCGCATTTATAACCACGAGCTTTCCCAATAGATGCTGAAGGAATATCACCTAATAATTCACCGAGCCAATCACTTAGATACGGAATTCCTTTTAGTCCTTGTGTATCTACTTTTGTTATCGGATTCCCATTTACGTATGCAAAAGTATTAATCCCGCCACTGAGCCCAATCGGATCACTCTCGATATACCTCCCCATCCTAGAATTGTAATCCCGATAGTAGTTATAACTCAAGCCAGAACTCGCATCAAACAGTTGTCCCGGGAATCTTAAGTTGTAGCTGAAGACGCCCAGTGCCGGTGTCGCTGGATTCTCATTCGGCAGATTCGCACCAAACGCCTCAGCAGCTTCCGGATACCAGGTCCATCTGATCTGATTAGCGTAATTTCTGATCTCTCTCGGTGTATCAAGATGATCGGTATAAACATTGTAGGTATTGTTCTGGAGGTTGGTACTACTGTTCGGCACGATACGCACTGCATCGGCCATCACAATGCCATTGCCCTGACCGCTGAGCTTGATGGTCAGCTGGTTGGCGGTGTTGAGGTTATAACTGCCCAGATAATTCCAGGTACCGCCATTCTGTGTCTGATCCGCAGTGATCGTCGTCGCCGGAGTGAGTATGCCATTGACCGTGGTATTCGGTGCCACGGCATACGTGGCATTGGTCGCATTGCTCGCTTGCGCTGTCCAGCGGGCGTAGATCCTGAAGGACTGCGTCGCGGTCGGCGTGATGGTGTAGGTGATGTTGTCGGTGGTGTTGTCGGTGGTGGTTTGTCCTGCCGCAGTAGCGGCATGACTGCGGTAGTTCGTGCCGTAGAAGCCTTTCAGGGTCGTGGCGGTGGCCCAAGTGCCCGTGATTGTGGCTTTGTTGGTGGTGGCCGTGTCAGTGTTGTCTGCCGTACGTTGCTGAGTGTCTGGTCTGAGGGTGAGGATCGGGGTGTTAGCCAGATACACCGTCTCCTGGATCACATCCCCAGAATTAACGTACTCCCCTAACAAATGCCCAGCGCCATCGTACAGGTAACGCAGGCTGTTATTGGTGGGCTATTCAAGGCTTGTAATGACAACCTTGACCTGAACCGCGACCGTCTTTAATCCACTGCTGCACTTTTGCTTCAGAAATGCTGTATTTATTCTTTTTTGCCATCTCAAAACCATCCAACGATTGTTCGATAGTTGAGTATAGCCTTGACAAATCTAGTATGCAACTTTATTACTCAGTATGATACTTTATTACTCTCCTACAACAGCGGTTAAAAAGCAGAAGAAAGCTATTCCACTGTCACCGATTTCGCCAAATTCCTAGGCTTATCAACATCCGTACCTTTTATCAAGGCCACATGATATGCCAACAACTGCACTGGAATAGTATGCAAAATGGGCGAAAGTACGCCTACGTGGCGCGGCGTGCGGATGACGTGTACGCCATCGCTTTCGGCAAAATGGCTGTCGGCATCGGCAAATACAAACAACTCGCCACCACGTGCTTTTACTTCTTGCATGTTAGATTTTACTTTTTCTAGCAAGCTATCATTAGGGGCAATGACAACTACAGGCATGTCGGTATCTACCAAGGCCAATGGGCCATGTTTAAGCTCACCGGCAGGATAAGCCTCAGCATGTATATAAGAAATCTCTTTAAGCTTTAAAGCGCCCTCTAAAGCGATTGGGTAGTGGATGCCGCGGCCTAAGAACAGCGCATGGTGTTTATCGGCAAAGCGGGTGGCCCATTCCCTGATTTGTGGTTCTAAATTTAGTGCGTTTTGCACACTACCGCCTAACTGCCTTAACGCGGTTAAATATTCATGCTCTTCTGCGTCGCTCAGTACGCCGCGCTGCTTAGCCAATGTTGCAGCTAATGTGAATAAAGCCACTAATTGTGTGGTGAACGCTTTGGTTGAAGCTACGCCGATTTCTGCACCTGCACGCGTGTAAAATACAAGCTGCGAGGCGCGTGGAATGGCACTTTCCTGTACGTTACAAATTGAGAGTGTAAGGTTTTGACCCAATGATTTCGCATGTTTTAACGCTTCCATCGTGTCTAAGGTTTCACCTGATTGTGAAATAGTCACAATCAACTGGCGCGGATTAGGTACCGATTGACGGTAACGGTATTCACTGGCGATTTCAACATTGGTTGGTAATTTAGCAATGCTTTCTAACCAGTATTTGGCGGTAAGTGCGGCATAGTAACTGGTGCCTGCGGCAAGTATCAATATGCTATCCACCTGATTGAATACCTCACTAGCCGCATCGCCAAACAGGGCAGGGGAGAAACTGCTATCGTCGATCAACGCTTCTATCGTATCTGTGAGGGCTTTTGGCTGTTCGTGGATTTCTTTTTGCATGAAGTGCGCGTAAGGGCCTAACTCCATGCTGGCGAGTGATACATCGCTCATGTGGATTTTGCGTTCAATCATATGGCCATCACGGCCAAATATGGTGACGCCATCACGACGAATATCCGCCACATCACCATCTTCAAGATAAATCACTTTACGGGTAACCGATAACACAGCGGATACATCGGAAGCGATGAAATTTTCACCTTCACCTAGACCTATCAATAGCGGACAACCCAAGCGAGCGGTAATCATGTGCTCAGGTTCTTTCACCGAAATCACGCTAATGGCAAACGCGCCCGTGAGTTCGGTGACTGCCATTTGCGTGGCTGCGAGCAAAGCTAAACCTTGATTGTGGTAAAAATGAATCAGATGTGCAATCACTTCTGTGTCGGTTTGCGAAGTGAACTCATAGCCTAATTTTTTTAACTTATCACGCTGCTCATCATGGTTTTCGATAATGCCGTTATGTACCACGGCAATCTCACCTTTCGAAACGTGTGGATGTGCATTACTTTCGGTAACGCCACCATGCGTTGCCCAGCGCGTATGGCCAATGCCAACTTGGCCACTTAGTTGCGTTTCATTGGCTTTTTCTGTCATGGCGGCAACACGACCAACTGCACGGACACGTTCAATGCCACTACTATTCAATACGGCAATCCCAGCAGAGTCGTAGCCGCGATATTCCAATCGACTTAAGCCTTCTATCAGAATGGAAACTACGTTTCTATTTGCAACTGCGCCTACAATGCCACACATAAAGTTTTATCTTTCGTAATTATTTCGTTAGCTTAGATTGTTATCTTGAACTGTAATTTTAACTAAATTATCTTAGTTGGTCGCTTCCAACTTGCAATGGATTTTTGATCTTTTGCCCGACAAAATGTGAGCTGATCTGCTGGTGCATCTCTGGTAATGGTAGAGCCTGCGGCAATGGTCGCATTTTTGCCAATCGTGATAGGTGCAACTAATTGCGTATCTGACCCGACAAAAACATTATCTTCAATCACTGTCCTGAATTTATTTGCGCCGTCATAATTACAAGTGATGACACCCGCACCGATATTAACGTGTTTACCCACCGTTGTATCACCCACATAACTGAGATGATTGATTTTGCTGCCGATATCAACCTGTGAATTCTTAATCTCAACAAAGTTGCCAATGTGCGTTTCAGCCGCCAGTGCAGTGCCTGGCCGTAGCCTTGCAAATGGACCGATACGACTATTTTCGCCAATCGTTGTGTCATCAATATGTGTAAATGACGCAATGTGAGTGCCTGCGGCTATCGCGGCGTTCTTAATCACACAGTTTGCAGCTATGGTAACGTTATCGCCCAAAGTTACATTGCCTTCAAATAGACAATTCACGTCAATCTCAACATCTCGACCACAGCTCAAAGCGCCTCTAACATCCAGACGGGCAGGGTCTTTTAGCGTAACACCTTGCTGCAACAATTTCAACGCGATGCGGCTTTGATATATGCGCTCAATTGCACTTAAATCGACTTTGGAATTAATGCCTGTCACAGACCATTCATCGGCAGTGATTTCGGCAACCACTTTGACGCCTTGCACCACAGCAAGCGCAACAATATCTGTTAAGTAATACTCAGCTTGCGCATTATTATTGGTGAGCTGTGAGAGCCACTGCGTTAAATACTTGTTTGGCATTGCCATAATGCCAGTATTGACTTCAATGATGTTTCGTTGCGCTTCCGTTGCGTCTTTATGCTCAACAATCGCTACAACATTGCCTGAATCAGCACGTTCGATACGTCCGTAGCCAGTAGGGTCTGGTTTATTAAACGACAATATAGCTAGCGTATTATCAGATTGCGCTATTAATTTCTTACAGGCCTCAACATCTACCAAAGGCACATCACCCAGTAATATTAACGTGTCTGCATCGGCATCTAAAAATGGCGCTGCCTGTTGCACTGCATGACCGGTACCCAGCTGTGCAGCTTGATTTACCCATGTAATATTTTCATGTGCAAAGGCCTCACGCACGATTTCACCGCCATAGCCATACACAACAATGATCTTATGCGGATTAAGTATTTTGGCGCAGTCGATGACGTGCGCCAAAATAGCCTTGCCACCAACCGCATGTAACACTTTGGGTTTGCTGGAGTGCATGCGCGTACCTTTACCCGCTGCGAGAATAACGATGTTTAATTTACGCATAACTTTTGCTTAATGGTTTGTTAATTTATCTGTAAAGTATAACAAAAAAGGCAGCCTAGGCTGCCTTTTTGCTTGTTGCACACACGCATCAATGAATGATTAATGTGTTGTTTTGACTAGTGCGTTATTTTGCGAAGCCGCTCAATCGTTTGAATCTGCGCAAGCGCTTCAGACAATTCAGCTTGTGCTTTTGCGTAATCCACTTCAGAAGTTCTATTTTGCATCGCTTCAATAGCCGCCTCTTTGGAAGCAATTGCTTTAACCTCATCTAAATCGTGACCACGCACAGCCGTATCTGCCAGTACAGTAATGAAACCTGGCTGAACTTCCAATATACCTCCCGAGATAAAAATCAAAGTCTCTTCAGTAGTATCTGGTAATTTGATACGTAATGCACCCGGCTTAATCGTTGTTACCATAGGCGCGTGATGTGGGTAAATACCCACTTCACCAGCGCTGGCAGGCGCTACAACAAACTCGGCTTCGCCAGAGAATATTGAAGCTTCTGCACTAACTACGTCGATATGAACAGTATTTGCCATATTTTTCTCTATACTTTTCTAAAGTTTTGCTAAGTTTAAATTAACTCAGTTTGAATTAAACTAATGTTTAATTTAACTTAGTTTAAAGTTTTGGCTTTTTCTACTGCTTCTTCAATACCGCCAACCATGTAGAACGCTTGCTCTGGCAAGTGATCGTACTCGCCGGCAACAATCGCCTTGAAGCCTTTGATAGTTTCTTTTAGTGGCACGTATTTACCTGGTGCGCCAGTAAATACTTCAGC
>CAINWC010000247.1 GCA_903854305.1 uncultured Pseudomonadota bacterium
CTATCACCAATCAAGGTGTCGTTAAAGGCCGAGCCTGTCAAACTTTGAATTTGTGTATACGTATCCCCCGCCGCGTCACCGGTGTTAATACCAGCACTACTAAGTGAGGCTGTCACGCCAACCGTGGCATGCTCATAACTGGCTGTATTACTACCGGCACCGCCGATTAAAGTGTCTGCACCACCCATGCCTTCAAGCACGTCATCACCTGCACCGCCGTTAAGTATATTGCTACCACTGTCTCCTATTAACGTGTCGTTAAAATCAGAACCAGTCAAATTTTGGATTTGTGTAAACGTGTCACCTGCCGCATCGCCTGTATTAATAGCTGGAGTGTCAAGTGACACGGTTACAGCTACCGTAGCATGCTGATAGCTAGCGGTATTGTTGCCAGTTCCACCGATTAAAGTATCAGCACCGCCCAAACCCTCCAAAATATCATCGCCAGCGCCGCCATTGATGACATTATTCCCGCTATCACCAATTAATGTGTCGTTAAAATTTGATCCAGTAAGATTTTCAATACTGATATAGGTGTCACCGGCAGCCTCGCCAGTGCTGCTGAAACCAACCAGCCCGGTAGTCAGTGATGCCATAACACTGCTGGTCGCATTTTCATAAGTCGCCGTATCGGTTCCAGCTCCGCCATTGAGCACATCAGCACCCAGTCCACCGTCTAAAACATCATTACCTGTACCAGCATAGATGATGTCATTTCCATTCCCGCCATGAATAAGATCTGGCCCTGCTCCAGCATAGATCGTATCATCACCATCACCTGCATTAATCACCACACCAACCCCAGAACGAGGCAACACCAACATTGGGTCGCCTGTGAGGCTAGGCACAGTAAAATCACCTATGGTTACCGCATCTCGCCATGTAAAGTTAAGGTTATTAGTGACCATAAAGGTAAACGGGCCGGCATGACCATTAATGATGACATCGGCGCCAAAATCCACAGGAGCCGCACTATCGTTTACGTTGTAAACAATTGCAATGTCTGCACCAGTCAAAAGCATGCCTGAAGTTGGTGTTACATGCCAAGAGTTTGAAGTGGGGGAATCTCTGGTAACAACCGCCCCATTTAGGCCAACCAGATCAAAACCGGGAATCATCCCAATTTTAGCGGCATTAAAAACCAATTGTATTGAAGACATATCGGAAAAATTGTTAATTGCCAGATGTAATGTCTTGCTCCATTGCCCCTCTCCGCTACTGAAAGCTGGGTTGAAATTAATGGTATCGTTTCCAGACGTACCATTAATCACCTCTACGGTTGCTTGTAAAGTAGGGCTAGATCGAGCCAACAGCTGGGTTGTTGAAGCGTTCGGGTCGTACGCACCTTGTGGCAACTGCGTCTGCCCTGATGGCATCACCTTGTATTCTGAAGAGGTATAAAGTGTTGCAGTAAAATTGGGTTGCCCTAAACCTGTGCCGTGTAGTAAGTCCTGAACACTCTGCGTCTGTTTGCCAACGGTAAATACGGCAGGTTGCGCTGTCACCAAAGGCACTACAGTTGCAGGAACTTCACCTTCACCATTTCCCGCACCATTACCTGGACCTTTTCCAGCGCCTGACGAAGTGCCAACGCCAACTTTCACCATAGGCGCAGGTGGTGGCGTGTCTGGCTGATGCTCGCTCTGCGTCTCACTCGTCTCAGGAGGCGGATTAGCGTCAATATTTTCACTGACTAATCGAAGGCTACCAGCCTTAGATGGATTGGCAACACCTACCAACTTAAATAGATCGGGCAGGCTAATATGGCGGTCGTTAAAAATTGCATCTGGTGGATTAGGGCTTAATGCATCCAATGCACCATTAGGAATAATGACATGATCGCCATTCGCAAACGTAAGCAGTAAATCCACATCGGCAATATCAACCAGCTTGAGCGCACTTAGCGCCTCTTTCACCGTAACGGCACCATCAGGTGTAACCGTTGCCTGCACAAGGTTACCAACCGTTAGCGCGTGATCGCTGACTTTCTCATCAGCTTGAACTACCGCTGGCTGCGCTTTTGGTATTTTGTGGTTTGCCATGATCATTACTCCTTGAAGGATTCTCTGTTACGTCAAGTAATGGAAATGTCACTCACCATTAATTGGTTTCATACGTTCTTAGTTACATCGCCAATATTTTGTAATACTTGAATTTTCTATGAATATATTAACGCATCGACGCAAAGCTGATGTTGCCGTTGGGCCGTTACTAACTACCGCCTATCTACTACCTTAAACACGGCGCTCTTAATTACCGGAGGGCCTTTGAATATCAATCAACAAGGCTAACAGACGATGAGTTTCAGCCGCGTCGTCTCTCATTAATAGCTTTAAATCTCTGACTTGCTCAATCACATCGCTATTACTTTTTTCCATCATACCTAGCATCGTGCCCAATTGCCGTCCAACGCGTTGCAGTTCATTTCTAAAGTTAGTGGAGGCTTCAGCATTTTCTGCAAGGGTACGTAACATATCGCCACGCTGCTTGTTAAAATCGTCAATTTCTTTACCCAGCCCACGCTCTTGTAATCGTGATGACTCAGCGATACGCTCCTCTATGCGTCGTAACACTCTAATTTCTTCAGAGGAGTATTCACCATCTTCAGATTGTGTATAGACCCTTTCAGATTGAGTACTGGATCTGCCCTGTCCCGGCATATCCTCAGCAACGTCAGCGCTTGGATTGACCTGAAGTGAGAACTGATTACCCACCACCTTGCCTGAAGCACCATGCGTTACCATTGGTTCTTCAGGACGTTTACCTAAACCTAACTTGATGCCACTCTTACTGTAAGCAAAACCATCTCTAGCTAGCGCAAACTCAATATGCTGTGCGACTTCAGAACCTAGAATAGACATAATTTCGCCCATGCAACGGCGTACTGACACCATCATGAAGCCAATAATAATTGATCCAAGTAAACCATACATTGATGCTGAGAATGCAATACCCATTGAATGCATAGGCGCTTCCATACGATTAACCATTTGGCTAAAAACAGCGATTGGATCGGCCGTCTTCATATCAAGCGACCCAAAGCTTGAAATTAGTGCGGCAATATCATCCAAGGTCGCTAGCAAGCAGATAAATATACCCAGCAAGCCCATACCAACGAGCAAACCACCTAAAAACTGCGGTAGTGCATTTCGACTATTGAGTCGCGAACCAGCCTTATGCAGCTCATTTTCAAGCGCAATTTGCTCCTGATGGGTAATTGATCGGCCGCCAGAAGCAGCCACCATACGCAGTACATAGGCAATATCAGCATCGCAATTGAGTGCCATTTTCTGTAATGTTTCTTGGTCGGCACCAGCACGCTGTGCCGCCGTAAAGTCAGATAAATGCTTAGCTTCTTTCATGAGCTTGTTAATACTCATTAAAATCAGCACACCGCCCACAATAATGATGATAAAGATTAAATAATTAATCTGCGGATGCGGGTTGCTGACAATCGTCTTAATGATGGCTTTACGATAAAGCGCAGCGCCAAGTAATAACAAAATAAAGGGCATTGCCGTATACAAGTAGTAAATTCTGAGTCGTTTGTACATAAATTTATTCCGTAAATTTAATTCGTTGGTCGTAACCTAATATTGCTATGCTTGAAACTATAAAACTAACACTCACCTTGGATCCCTAAATGCCCCATCCCGAAAACGCATCAGTGGTGAAAGCAGGTAAGACAGTACGGTTCGCTTTCCCACAACAATATCGGCGATTGCCGTCATGCCAGGGATGGTTTCCATTTGCTGCAGATTTTGCGAGTTGGCTTTGATAATAACGCGGTAATAACGCCCTTCACGCTCATCCACGATCGTATCAGCACTGACCTCTGTGACTTTGCCAGCTAATGTGCCAAAAGTGGCGTAATCATATGCGCCAATACGTACTCGCGCAGTGAGCCCGGTTCGCAGATTAGCACGGTCATTGGGCCGCGCACGCGCTTCAACCAGTACACCTTTGTAATCCGGTGTAATTTCCATTAACACCTCTCCTGGGCGTACAACACCACCCACAGTGGTCACTGCCAAGCGGTTAATAATGCCTGAAACTGGTGCCCGTACTTGATTACGGTTTAACTTATCGGTATTGGTATCAATTTCCAATCCAGACTTCTGCAAATCAGCACGTACTTGAGTCAACTCAGATGAGGCCTCCGCCCTGTAGCGCGCCCAAACTTCACCTGCGCGCGACTCGGTTTCTGCTATTGCCGAACGTAATCGAGGAATGGTCGCTTCGGCCTCAGCAATTTGTGAAGATAGCCGCTGAACACGCGACTGACTATCAAGTAACTCTAAATGTGAAGCTGCATTATCTGGGTATCCGTAATACGTGATTGATATTTAGTTTTGTAATTTCATATATAAACCGCAAATAATGATTGATTTATTGCTGTTAGTTAAGTATAATGTTTATATCAAATCCGCAATGCGTGATGTATAACTACTAGAAAGGTCTTAAAATGGATTCAACTACAAAAGCAGCTCTTGCTAAAGAAATTTACGACACCTGTCACTTAACTGGAAATTTTGTCCTGAGATCTGGCCGAGTTACAAATGAATATTTCGACAAATACCAGTTGTCAGCAAAATCACCATTGCTGTTTGAAATCACTAAAAATATGGCCAAGTTAATCCCAGAAGGAACTGAGGTTATTGCGGGCCTTGAAATGGGTGCAATTCCTATCGTAACGATGCTTTCATACCACTCAGGTATACCTGCCGCTTTTGTAAGAAAGCAAGCAAAAACTCACGGCACTGCCAGATTAGCTGAAGGTACATCAATCGAAGGTAAAAATGTCTTGGTTATTGAAGATATCGTTACATCTGGTGGGCAGGTGGTAATTTCAACAGGTGATATGCGGGCTCTTGGTGCGAAGATTGCAAATGCACTTGTAATTATAGACCGCCAAGATGGTGGTTCAGAAGCTCTTAATGAGATTGGGGTTAACTTGATCTCACTTTTCAATAAGAGTGATTTTA
>CAINWC010000248.1 GCA_903854305.1 uncultured Pseudomonadota bacterium
ATATTTAACAACTCAATCGTGCAAATGTCGTTTACTTACCTATGGGGAATCACAGCTTTTGCACTCATGTTGCTTGCCCACAATCGCGCCCAACGTCAGCTGTGGATTGTAGGTGCCACTTTAATGGGCGTTGTAGTGGCAAAATTATTCTTGCTCGATTTAGCACAAACCGGCTCGGTAGAGCGCATTGTGTCCTTCATAGGCGCGGGCTTAATGTTACTGGTGATGGGCTACTTCGCGCCACTTCCGCCAGTCCATAAAGATGAGCAATCGGCTCACCGAGTACCGGAAAACATGCCGCCAGAAAATCTAGCGAAGGAACCATCATGAAAACTTCACGCGCGATGCTAGCCACATTATTAACGGCGCTCACATTAATAACCGTTCCTGCAATCGCTGCCAGCTTCAAGTTAGACGCCAGCGGCAACGAGCCTTTTTACCGAAGTATTTTAACTAAAGAGGTATATCAACATACACGTAGCAATGCACTACAAGACCTCACGATTAGTAATGCAACAGGCGAGCAAGTGCCTTATGCCTTAATGCCGTATGAAGAATTGCATCCGCAAACGGCAACCAGTCTGGATAGAAAAAAACTAATCTTATTTCCGATTCAGGAAAGTGCGCTGAGCAATCCCAATGGCTTACGTGTTCAACTTGAAAAGAACACCGGCAATACTACATTGAATGTTATTTCCAGTGATGCTGGCAGCAAGACCAATACGGTTTATCTGGTTGATGCTGGTAAAAAACATTCCCCACTTAAAACGCTTAGCGTAGATTGGCAAGGTGGCGAAGGCAAGTTGCTGGCGGTTGAAATACTCACTAGCGATGATCTAAAAAACTGGTCTTATTCAGGCAATGCTGTACTGCTTAAATCCGTCACAGCGAGCAACAGCATACTGCAAAATACCCTCCTATTAAATAACGCAACTGAGGCACGTTATTTGCAGATTCGGCCTATCGAACCAAGTAGCACCAAGACCTTCAATCTCACTCAGGTAAATGCAGAATATAACAGTGTGCAGGCCATCACTCCAAACTTATTATGGGAGAAGATTAATTTTACAGCACGTAAACAGGGCAATAAAACCGGTCAGGTGAATATCGACTTTGAGTCGCTTGGACATTATCCTGCCAGCCGTTTGCGCCTGCAATTACCACAAGACAACACCATGACTACCGTGACCATTCAGGTACGTAACAACAGCAATGAGGAATGGGCTTACCTGACCACGGCTTCAGCCTATAGCCTTCGACAAAAAGGCAAATCCTTCACTAGCCCAGATATTGTGTTAACGCCAACCGTTGCGCGTTATTGGCGACTGCAATTTAACCAATCTAGCGGCGGCATAGGGACAGAGAACCCTACACTATCTTTGGGCTGGTTGCCACACACCGTAGTTTGGAATGGGCGTGGTCAGGCACCATTCACATTGCATGTTGGCGACAACCCTAGCATCGTTAATCACGTTGAAATCGCCAGCCTGATTCCAGACTTTAAAATAGAAAAAATACAGGCGCTAGCTATTGCAGGCCTAACAACCGAAGTAAGCACTAATGATACTACTGCCGAACAAGCCGCTAACTCTTGGGTAGCCCCAATAGATTATAAACGCTGGTTATTATGGGGCGGGCTGTTTTTAGGGGTATTGCTACTGGCTGGCATGGCCTACTCGCTACTTAAAGCGGATACCAAAGAATAATGATCAGCACTTGATTGTTTAATACTCAGAAAGATAATAACAATGAGCAACCAATTCACCTTAATGAACGAGCCGCGTTTTCGGCCGTTTTTTTTCACGCAATTTTTAGGCGCTTTTAACGATAATGTTTTTAAAACTGCGTTAATTACCCTGGTCGCTTTCCATGCAGCCAACCTCACTACGATTGATGGCGGCACGCTTGCAACCTTACTGCCAGGCTTGTTTATTCTGCCATTTTTTCTGTTTTCAGCCACGGCTGGGCAGCTGGCAGATAAGTTTGAAAAATCGCAAATCATTCGCTATGTAAAAGTATTTGAAATCTGCATTATGTTATTTGCCAGCGCAGGCTTTTTTCTGCATAACATTTGGCTATTGGCGATGGCATTATTTATGATGGGTATGCATTCCACGATTTTTGGCCCCGTGAAATATTCTTACTTGCCACAGCACTTAAAAGAAAATGAATTAATCGGCGGCAATGGCATGATAGAAATGGGCAGCTTTGTGGCGATTCTGCTCGGCCAAGTGCTAGGGGCTTGGCTTGCCACGCAAAGCAACCATGAAATAATCACCAGCATCGCCATCTTAATCATCGCGCTACTGGGCTATTGGACAAGTCGCGGTATACCACGCTCGCCGGCAGCAGATGCCAAACTCAACATCAATTGGAACCCTGTCACCGAGACTTATCGCAACGTCAAATTCATCTGGCAGCACCAAACCATCTGGTTGGCGATCATCGCCATCTCCTGGTTCTGGTTTTACGGCGCAACACTGCTGGCGCAGTTTCCGCATCTGGCCAAAGACGTGCTGTATGGTGATGAAAGCGTATTTATTTTATTGCTATCTATATTCTCGCTAGGTATCGGCATCGGCTCACTGATGTGCGAAAAG
>CAINWC010000249.1 GCA_903854305.1 uncultured Pseudomonadota bacterium
CTAGAGGAGTGTGCAGGAATTTTTTAGAATTTTTCGATTATACTGCCCTTCTTATTGTGTCCTTTTAATTACACATGAACACTACGCAAACACCCGATTCTGAACATAAAAATTCCGATATTGATCTACATGTGAATAGAATACGCGCCAGTGGAATATTGGCGCGTAGTAGCCATTTGAATCGTCTTTTTGAGTTTCTTTACGCCTGTCACTTAAACGGAACCACGCCTAAAGAAGTTGAAATAGCGGTTGAAGGATTGGGGCGTAGTGATAGCTTTGATGTCACGCAAGATGCTGTCGTGCGCGTTTATGTGCACAAGTTGCGACGTAAACTTGATGATTATTATCAGCATGAAGGTAAAAATCTAGCATCACGATTGAATGTGCCTAAAGGTGAATATCGACTTACCCTTGAAAGTGTTGCACTTGATTCCACAGCTTTACCTTCAATATCATCGCGTCAGCGCCATCTTGTTTATGCGCTAGTCAGCGTGTTAATGGTTTCTCTATTATTGAATCTGCTACAGATTCTTTGGGCACCATTGCGATTCCCATTTTCTCATGAGAGTAGAATTCGTTCAGCGCCACTTTGGCAGCCATTATTCGCCGATGATCGGCCAATAGTGGTGGTGTTAGGCAACTACTATATCTATGCTGAAACCGATGGTGGTGAAGCGGTAAAGCGATTGGTACGAGAGTTTGATCTTAACTCGCCGATGGAGCTTTCAAATTATCTGCAATTGTACCCAAATCAGGCTGAACGTAAATTTGATGTAGGTCTAAGCTATCTGCCAACCAGCGTGGGTTATGCGCTCAACAAGCTGAGTCCAATTTTAAATTCCAGCGGCAAGCAAGTAAAAGTAATCTTAGCTTCTGAACTCACACCTGAAACGCTGCTAAATACTAATATTGTGTATATCGGTCATTTAAGCGGGTTGGGTATGTTGTCGGACATCGTTTACGAAAACTCAGGGTTTCATGTGGGTAGTGGATATGACGAGTTAATCAACAATGCTACCGGTCAGCAATACCTCAGCGGAAGTGGAAATCCTAATGAGCGAGGCGGCAATCCCAATCAATTAGCCTATTTGTCATCCATGGTAGGCCCAACAGGAAATCATATTATTACGGTTGCAGGCTTTCGTGATGCAGGGTTGAAAGAATTGTCGGATGTGGTTAGTTCTGAAGCTGGGGTAACGGATTTGGCTAAGCGTCATTTAGATGTTTCATTCGAGGCAATTTATCAGGTTGCTGGCTTTGGGCAAGCCACTGCGCCAGCGAAATTGCTCACGATGCATATATTAAAACCGGCAGTAGTGAGTCATTAAAAACGCTCAAGAATGAGATTTAGTGAGCTTCCCAGCGAATCGTTAACGTTAACGATAGGTTATTTAACCGTACTTAACTAGACTAAAAATTGCCAATCCTTGAAAGTAAGTCATCTCCCGAAGCAACTGAAAATCATACTCAGTTGAACAAAGCGGCAACTTACAAAAAGTTAAAAAAAGGACCAGCATGAAGTTACACCCCACAACCAAAGTATTTTTATCGCGTGCCATCGTTGCAGCATTGGCGCTTGCTTCGAGTAGATTAGCGATTGCTGAAGATACTTTATCCGCTGAAGAAACGGCTCTGTCTGCCATTACCGTCAATTCGAGTGATGCCAAACAACACTCAATTTTGCGGCAAGATATTATTGCTACTGAAAGTTTTAGCGCACGTGATATTGAAAAAAGTGGCGGCAGTATGCTCACCGAAGTGGTCGATAAGCGGCCAGGTGTTTCGGTGCAAACTGAGTGTTCGCTTTGCAATTCGCGTAATATTTTGTTGAACAATTTGCCTGGTCGCTTCACTACGGTGTTGATTGATGGCATTCCAATTTTCTCATCAGTGTCGTCTGCTTATGGCTTAGATAGCATAAGCTTGGGTGGGTTAGAGCGAATAGATGTTTCGCGTGGCGCAGGAGCTAGTTTGATCGCGCCAGAGGCATTGGCTGGTGCCGTTAATCTGGTGACACGCCGACCTACTCAAAACGAAATCAAGCTTAACCAGCAATTTGGATCTTACGGACAGCATCAAACTGATGCTTTTGCGGCTAAACCTTTTAGCGGTGGTGCGGTGACCTTTAATTTTTCAAGCAATACGCATAACGGCGTAGATGGCGATGGTAATGGGGAAACGGAGTTTTCACGCTTTGATAGAAATCTGGGGGGTATTGGACTATTTGTTGATGACTTAGCTGGGTTTAAAGTGAAGACACGCCTGGATTTTGTTAAAGAAAAGCGTATGGGTGGCTCGCTTACTTCTGATTACAATGCGGCTAAGTCTGATGTTACAGGGAATCCCTTTAATTGGAGTCGCGGTCAGCATGGCTCGCAATTCACTGATGGTTGGCTGATACCTGACACTGGACTTAAACATACCTATAACGGCGGTATGGCAGCGATGTCGGAAATAATTTTCACGGATCGTACACAGTTGATTGGTAGTGGTGTTCACATACTGGGCGATGGCACCTTGCGTTTGGCTTTTGGCTATGCAAAACACAAGCAGGATTCATTCTATGAAGAAACTGTGTATAAATCTGACCAAAGCCAATATTACTTAGAGGCCAGCACACAGCAACCAATTGAGTCTGGCTACATCACGGCTGGCGTGGATTACCGCTATGAAGATCTTACCTCGAAAGGTCACAATGCTGCTGGTATCGCTACCAATGGCATTGATAACTACCAATACCGCACCCCAGGTGTATTTTTGCAGGTATATCGCGCCATGTTCGACAATCGATTAGAAGCAAATGCCTCTATTCGCGTTGATCAGCATAGTGAGTTCGGCATCATTGCGAGTCCTAGGCTCAATCTGTTGTGGACGCATGCTGATCCTCAATTGAACAGTCGATTTTCTGTGGGTAAAGGTTATCGTGCGCCAACCAGTTTTTTTGAGCAGGATCATGGTATTTTGGACACGACTAGAATTGTACGGCAGGTGACTAAGCCAGAGATTTCTCATAATGCTTCTTACGTACTCTCATATTCAACAGACCGCCTTGCCGTTAGTGGTGGTTTTAATTGGAACAAAATTTACAATATAGCACTGCTCGATTCTGGTGCCGTAGATTCGGGCGGAAATCCAATTACCTTGTTTACATCAGCCGCGCGACCTGTAACCGTAGAAGGTGCGGATATTACGCTTACCTACAAGATGACTGGGAATTTAGCGGCTACTGTGGGTCTGGAAAAAACGCACTATCAATTTGATCCAGGTACGCTCCCATTTGCACGACCTGAAGAACGTGTTTATTTGACTCTGGACTATGATCGTGGCCCTTTGGATGTATTAGCAAGGGCGACATGGACTGGTTCGCAGGACTTAGCGCGTTTTTATGACTATGCCAATAATCCACGTTATAACTTAGATGGTAGTAAAAAGATGGATAAAAGCCCATCGTTTTGGACTGTTGATTTGCGCACAGATTACAAATTTAATAAGCAGTGGAGCTCTTACCTTGGGGTAGATAACGCCTTCGATTTCAAGCAAGTCGACAAAGAAAGTACGTTGTTTATAGATGGTGCAGGTAAGTTAGATGTCACCCATATTTGGGGGCCGTTCCGAGGCCGTTTCTTGTATGCAGGTATTAAGTACAATCTCTGATGAAACTGTTGCGTATTGTTATTATGGCTAGTTTCATAGTCTTGCCGGGTCTTTTTCAGGTTTCTGAAGCTGCGCCCTCTATGATAGGTAAGCAGGTGGATTTTGAACTTGCTAATGACAATGGCGAGTTCGTTAAACTTTCCAGCCTGGCACCCAAACTTACACTGATTAATTTCTGGCGTTATGATTGTCCACCATGTCAGAAAGAGTTGCCACTTCTAGCGAAAATCGCTCGTGAAGGGAAAGTTCGAGTCATTACAGTTGCATTGCATCGCCCCTCACAAAACTTAAATCTTTATCCCTCGCTTAGACAAGCGCTGGCATCACCCTTGCTTACACTTTACGCACCGTCTCAATCAGAAGGTTTGCTGTGGACTTCCCCCGATTTAGTAGACAGTTGATAATGTCTGAAATCACTAAAAGGAAGTTAAATGAGAGGCATCAGATATACCGACGAGTTTAAGGCAGAAGC
>CAINWC010000250.1 GCA_903854305.1 uncultured Pseudomonadota bacterium
TTACTTTACTAATCATCGCACCGTTAATTTCTGCTGGATGGTTTTGGAGTGTTAAATCAGCATCTTGATAGATACCCTCTAAAACGACTTTGTCTTGATTCAATCTATCCTGCATAAACCCTAAAAACTCAGTAGCGAGTTCTTGGTTTTTTGGTGCGCGAAAACCGATCGAATAGGTCATACAATCTGTTTCACCTTCTGATACCGCGATACCCCAATGTGCAAGATGTGGCGGCAAATAAAGCATGTCGCCCGCTTCTAGTAGCCATTCTTTTGCAGTGTCAAAATTCTGCAAAATACGTAACGGTGCGCCCTCAATCAAACTTAAGTCTGTTTGTTCGCTGATGCGCCACAGGCGCTTACCCTGACCTTGCAACAGGAATACATCATAGCTATCAAAATGCGGCCCTACACCGCCGCCATCTGGCGCGTAACTCACCATTAAGTCATCCAGTCTTGCATGTGGAATAAAATCGAACTGCTGTAGCAACTCGGCGCCTTCTGGTAAATAATGGTTCACACTTTGTACTAACAAAGTCCAATTGTGCGCTTGTGATGGTTTTTCCGGCAGTTTTGCAAAGTCGTCATCATCAAAAGGGCCGTGGCTTGCAAGCCATTGGCCATTAATGTATTCAACAATGCGTGATTGCACGTCATCTTCACAGGCTAAGCCAGCGAGTTCTTCAGGGCTTAGTAAACCTTTGAAGTTAGGGATTGCATTTTTAATGAGCAAGGGTTTTTTTTGCCAGTATTCAGCTAAAAATTGCGTGGGGGTTAAGCCGCCGAGTAATTGTAATGCTTGATTGTTTGCCATGATATTGGATTTAATGGGTACTAATGATTTAGGTAATCATTATGCCATTGCAACCGCGAGCTTACTACAGCGGTTTCGGCTTGTTTATTGGCTGTTTCATCGCTAACAGGTAATTCTTAAATTAAACCTTGCGCATCGACTGCCAAATAGATTCTGAAGTAAAATACGCTGATGAATATTTACTCACTCGCAAAACCATTGTTGTTTCAGTTTGACGCTGAAACTGCCCACGACATCACCTTAAAAGGCCTTAAACTGGCTGAGCAATCGGGCGCATTATCGCTTTACCCAGCACCGCCCATTTGTCAACCACGGCAAGTGATGGGCCTTACTTTTCCAAATCCTGTAGGATTAGCCGCAGGCTTAGACAAAAATGGTGCCGTGATTGATGGTTTGGCGGCATTGGGCTTTGGTTTTATTGAAGTGGGAACCGTAACACCACGCCCACAACCCGGCAATCCTAAGCCGCGTTTGTTTCGTGTTAAAGAGGCGCTTGGTGTTATTAACCGTTTTGGCTTTAATAATTTGGGCGTAGATAATCTTGTCGAGAATGTAAAGGCGGCCAAATATAAAGGCGAGACTGCCAATCAAATTTTGGGCATTAACATTGGTAAGAATTTTGATACGCCGATGGAACAAGCCGTTGATGATTATTTAATTTGTATGCAAAAAGTCTACGTGCATGCCAGCTATATCACGGTGAATATTTCTTCGCCCAACACTAAAAACCTACGTGCTTTGCAAGAAAAAGAGGCGTTATCAGCGCTGCTATCTACACTCAAGCTAGAACAAACTAAACTGGCAAACCAGCATGGTCGATACGTGCCCATCACTTTAAAAATAGCGCCAGACTTAGCGCGTGAGCAAGTTAACGAAATAGCAGATTTACTGGTCGAACATCAAATAGACGGCGTGATTGCAACCAACACCACCTTATCCAGAGATATGGTGCAAGGTTTGGAATATGCGAATGAAACTGGTGGCTTATCTGGCGCACCCGTGCGTGAAAAATCAACATTAGTGATTCAATTGCTCTCACAACGGTTGCAAGGCGCGTTGCCCATTATTGGTGTAGGTGGTATTTTTAGCGGTGCTGATGCGGTTGAGAAAATTGCAGCAGGTGCAGATTTGGTGCAAGTGTATAGCGGCTTGATTTATAAAGGGCCAACATTAGTACATGATATTTGTCGAACCTTAGGCTAGTTTTAGTTTTAATGACGTTACCAATTCTTTATTCTTATCGCCGTTGTCCTTATGCCATGCGAGCAAGAATGGCGCTTAAGTATGCGGATATAAGCATTGAAATTCGTGAAATTACATTAAAAGATAAGCCTGCTGAAATGTTAACGGCCTCTCCTAAAGGTACGGTACCTGTGTTGGTCTTGCAAGATGCTCGCTTGGGTAAAATGGTTGTGCTTGAGCAAAGCTTGGAGATTATGCATTGGGCTTTGCATCAGCGCGATAGTGCAGGTTGGTTAACTAGTGATAGTGTCTTGACGCAACAACTGATTAGTGAAAACGACGGAAGTTTTAAACAGGCTTTAGATAAATACAAGTATGCTATTCGCTTTCCTGAACAGGCTGCGGATGTGTACAGAACACAGTGTGAGATTTTTCTGCAAAAACTTGAGCTTTTATTAAATCAGTCACAGTTTCTATTCACGGATAAAGTAAGTTTAGCTGATGTTGCAATTTTCCCGTTTGTCAGGCAGTTTTCAGGTGTTGATCTAGCCTGGTTTGAAGTTGCACCTTATCCTAAAATAAGGTCTTGGTTAAACAAATTAGTAACGTCAGATTTATTTGTCAGCATCATGCAAAAACGGCCAACTTACATCAAGTAAATTGACCGTTTTTATTTGAAACTTAAATTAAGCTTATTCTGCAGTGGCTAAAGTATCAACTTTTGATTGTTTGTCATCTTCAAAAATAAGTTTTACTTCATCTTTATCATCAA
>CAINWC010000251.1 GCA_903854305.1 uncultured Pseudomonadota bacterium
GACCTTCGGATGACCAATCACTTTGCAATTCATGAATAAACAATACTTTGTTACCGTCAGCGTCTTTTCTTTCATCAAAACGCACATGCGCTAGAATATTGGCTTGATCGAAGTGGGATGAACGATAATCTTTATTTGATAATCCGCCCATGGCGCGTAATTTATCAGCAACATCTTTACGTTCATCTTCATCTAAATTTTCCATTGATATACCAAATAAAGACTGTGCTATATCACCTGTTGTAAGTTCTTTTCTTGGCAACGTCAGCAACAACTCTTTGTAGTTTTCGCCGCCAGGTACGGTGTATTGGCTGTATTTTGTTAAACTTACATTTTCTTGATTTTGCTTTAAAAACTCAATCGCTTCTTCTCGCGTATAACCTTCGCCAGATTCATCATTCATAAAGGCTTCAATTTCGTCTTCATCAACGTCTCCAAGCACAATCTCACTAACCCGCACCCCATTACCATCCAAATACCCCAACACATCATCCCGACTTACATTACCCTCCTGCAAATCCAACCAATCACCAACCCCAGACCACAAAATCTCATCCTGCTTTACACCCAGCTTTCCCGCATTAGTCTGTAACCAAGCTTTCACTTGCACAGCTTGTCCGAATACCTTATCAGGCGCAGCACCCATCACTCGACTAAGTTGAGAATAAAATCCGTTTTGTGTCACATCTGTATTAGTCACCATTTTGCATTATTCCATTAATAATTTTTCTAATTCACCGCTCAACCGAAACAGCTTTGCCGCCTACCACCCCAACACCACCAAGATACTTAATATCCATAAAAACCCTTTTAACTTAAATAGCGTTAAACCTATCGACTAATTTCGCGCGCATCCTCACGCGCCCGCTCTTTAACGACACCACGGCCATTAGAATAGTGAATATCTTCTATACTACCCTTCTTTGGCACTGTAGATAATCTCGAAATATCATGTACAACCACCTTACCAGCGCGATCAATCTTTTGAATCACCTGACCATTAATAACGTCTAAAATCTCACCAGAATATTTACCATCCACCACACCTTTATATTCAGGCCTTAAATCATCTTTAACTTGCGCTTCCGCCTCAACCTCAGCAAAAGCCTCATTAAACTCTTGATCCAACAAACCAACCATATACTTGCCGCGTTTAGCACCATTAGAGCCTGGCACAAAATCTGAAACCGCAATAATATCCGCTGAAACAATCCCATCCGCCCGAACAACCGACCTAACCACAGAAGGCGACGCTGCATCATCAATGCCAGAAAAAGCCCTGGCCGCATCATGCGGATTAGAGTAATCCACAGCCTCTCCACCTTCATGCGACACAGTATAAGTAATCGTAGCCACTTTATTAACGCCATCAACATCCACATAAGGGCGCATTTCAACCTGCTCCAAGCCCACCTCATCAGGACGCCTTAACAAAGAAGCGCTGGCTGCCCGCTCAACCGCCAAACGCTCAGTGTATTTAGCTATATCCTCTTTAGTGGGTTCGTAATTAACCACATCCAAACCCATCATCTTGGCCTCAAGCCAAGCGCCCGCCAACATGGCAGGCTTGCCCTTCAATTCAATAGCAGTCCACCCCTTAGCCACCGCCAACTCAATTGCAGCGCGATAGCCATCTTCGCTTTTATTTTTAAGCACTACCGAATCACCGTTATCAATTAATACCGCCCGCCCACCAGCAGCAGGCCTATAAGCACCCTCTTTATCACGCACAAATTTTCCATCCATCAATGTTCGCGGCTCGGCAGGATTATTTTTGTAATGTGGCTCATTAAAAAAATAATCTTTAGTCTCTACAATTAAGCCATACCGCTTACCATTCGGATAAAGTGCCAATACCTTATCTACAGCATCCCGATCATCTTCAAGTCCATTTTTCTTAATTTCTTTATTAACCTCAATCGCAAGAGCAATGCCTTGCGTGTTATGCAACCCATTCAACCAATAAGGCGCACCCACTTCAAATTGGGTTTCCTGCTCAACGCCTTCAATAGCAGCGCTAGCTGCATTAGGCTGACTGGCAATATCAACTACAGGTTGTTTGTCATATTCACGTATCCCTTGAGTAACTTCTAGTTCATCCAGTTGGATACTGGTATTCCACGTGACTCGGTCTACCTCGATTTCAACCATCGTTCCATTTTTTTGTTTTTCTAAAACTTTGACCAGCTTCTTATCACCACGTGTAAGCAAAACAGTATCACCAATTTCAGCACCAGCCTCTTGCAGGCTCCGATCAATATCTACACCCCACAAAATTTCTTTAACACCATTAGCGTCTTCGACCTCAGCAAAATAACTTAGCCCATTCTTTTCATCACGCTGGTATGGCGCTGAACCAAATCCAACTAATAATTTATATCCTTGTAACATTCTAAATGCCTCACGAAATAAGTAACACAATATAATTAAACAACGTAACTATCTTTTGCTGCAAAACTCAATCTTAAATTTAAATCTTTTAAACGAAAAAAGGCATCGAACAACCGACGCCTTTTTATCACGCATCAATCATCAGATTAACGACTAACAGACTTGTCTTGTGCTTTTTGCCTATCCTCTACCACACCAAAACCTCTGTTGTACTTAATATCCACATTCGCCCCAATTTCTGGATTTTTATTATCCAAAGATTCTCGGCGATGCAAATTAAATTTATTCATGCCACCAGATTGCAACACATAACGCTCACCAACATCACGAACTAAACCAGAATACTCATAACCATCTTTAACTGTGGCGTGAACAACATTAGCACCATCAATCTTACCTTCAGCAACTAACTTCATTGCAGCCACTTCTTTACCGTCAGCAACAAACTCATTGCGCATATCAGAAACAGCCCGGATAACAAATTCTTTTGCATCTAATGGCACGGAGAAAATTTTAGCCTCTTTATCAAACTCTACGTCTGCAATACGCTGAAGCCGCGCTTTCATCGCGGGATTAAAATCAAAAGCCACCAAAAATTTATCCGCAACAGTAACAGTTACGCCATCAAGTTCCTTACCAAGCGCCCCTTCAAATTCTGATTGCATTTGTTTCATAGACTTAACGTGCGACCGATCAGCAACTAC
>CAINWC010000252.1 GCA_903854305.1 uncultured Pseudomonadota bacterium
GTGGTCACCGCCAACAAAGCTTTGTTGGCGCTATATGGCAATGAGATTTTTACAGCAGCGCAGTCTAAAGGTGTGATTGTGGCGTATGAGGCCGCTGTGGCTGGTGGTATCCCTATTATTAAAGCACTTCGTGAGGGTTTAGGGGCTAACCGTATTGAATGGGTGGCAGGCATTATCAACGGCACCACTAATTTTATTCTGAGCGAAATGCGTGAAAAAGGCTTAGCTTTTGCAGATGTGTTAGGCGAAGCGCAACGTTTGGGTTATGCAGAAGCTGACCCAACCTTTGACGTAGAAGGCATTGATGCAGCGCACAAACTCACCATTATGGCTGCTATTGCCTTTGGTATGCCGATGAAGTTTGAGCAAGCTTATACAGAAGGCATTACCAAGTTACAACAAACTGATATTAAATATGCTGAAGAGTTGGGCTACCGCGTAAAACTGCTAGGCATTGCAAAACGTACTGAAGCTGGCGTGGAGCTGCGTGTGCATCCTACTTTGATTCCCGAAAAACGTTTAGTGGCTAATGTAAATGGAGCGATGAATGCTGTGGTAGTGAAGGGCGATGCTGTCGGCCCAACGCTTTATTATGGTGCTGGCGCAGGCGCAGAGCCAACCGCCAGCGCGGTCGTGGCAGACCTAATGGATATCGCCAGACTAAGTAACGCTACAGTTGAGCAGCGCGTGCCGTATTTAGGTTTTCAATCTGATCAGCTCAATGATTTGCCGATTTTACCCATTAGTGAAATCAACAGTGCTTATTACTTACGCTTACGCGTATCAGACAAGCCGGGCGTGCTTGCTGGTGTGACCAAAATTCTGGCAGACCGCAACATTTCGATTGATGCCATGTTGCAAAAAGAGCCGGATGATAATGAAACAGAAGCTGATATCGTGATTTTGACGCATGTGACTGTTGAAAAAAACATGGATGCAGGGATTGCTGAAATTGAGGCTTTACCAGCCATTGTAGGCAAGCTCGTGAAGATTCGTATGGAAGAATTAGGCAAGTAACATTAGGTCAGTAAATCATGAAATATATATCTACCCGTGGGCTATCGCCTGCTTTAAGTTTTAGTGAAATTTTACTTGGCGGTTTAGCGCCAGATGGTGGGTTGTACCTACCTGAAAGCTACCCTCAATTTAACGATGCTGACCTAACAGCCATGCGTGGCATGAGCTACGCGGACTTAGCTTTTACTATTTTATGCCGATTAGTTGATGATATTCCTGCCGCAGATTTAAAGGCGATTATTGCCAAAACCTATACGGCTGAGGTCTACAGTTTTGCGCGTACAGGTCAAAATGCGGCAGATATTACGCCAACGCTAAAACTGGAAGACAATCTGTATCTACTTAGCCTTTCTAACGGGCCGACACTGGCTTTTAAAGACATAGCGATGCAGTTGCTAGGCAATTTGTTTGAATATGTACTGACCAAAACGGGTAAAACCACTAATATCTTAGGGGCAACTTCAGGCGACACAGGCTCTGCAGCTGAATACGCGATGCGCGGTAAAAAAGGCATCCGTGTGTTTATGCTATCGCCCAACAAGAAAATGAGCCGCTTCCAAACTGCGCAAATGTTCAGTTTGCAAGATGATAATATCTACAATATTGCTGTTAACGGCGTGTTTGATGATTGTCAGGACATGGTAAAAGCCGTGTCTAACGA
>CAINWC010000253.1 GCA_903854305.1 uncultured Pseudomonadota bacterium
GTTAGTAAAACATAGTTAATAAAAAGGGTGTGCAAATTTTAATTTGCACACCCTTTTTATTTGTATTCAAATACTATTTAAACCAAGTACTTTATAGCTTAGCCAAACGCCATAAAGAGGTTACTTCAGCTTTACGCGCAGCATGTAGCGGATCGCTGGCATCTAATGTTTTGCCATGGCGTGCTTTTGTATCAGTTCTATCAATCGCCTTTAAGCCTGCTGCGGTTATCCAGCCCAGTAACTCTTCGCGCGTTCTTAAGCCTAAGTGTTCAGCAAAGTCTGACAAGATTAACCAGCCTTCACCAGTATCGTTTAAATGTGCGCTTAAGCCATTTAAAAATCCTTTAAGCATTTGGCTTTTCTCATCGTATATTGCAGATTCTAGCGCTGAGCTAGGGTGCGCTGGTAACCATGGCGGGTTGCAGACGATTAAATCTGCCTTGCCGTATTCTGCTTTCGGGTACAGGTTAGCTTCTAGCAATGTGACATTGTTTTTCAAACCGAGCAGATTGATATTTTTAAGTGCACAATCTAAAGCGCGATGTGAGTTGTCGGTAGCAATGATTTTTGTGACACCACGGTTTGCGAGTACGGCTGCAAGCACGCCAGTGCCAGTGCCAATATCAAATGCAACATTGCAAGGCACAGGTAATGGCGCAACATCAACCAAATCTAGGTATTCACCACGAATCGGCGAGAATACACCGTAGCTTGGGAATATTTTATTGTTAATGACGCTAATCTCTACGCCATTTTTGCTCCACTCATAAGCGCCAACCAGGCCTAATATCTCACGTAATGAAACTACGATAGATTGGCTGCTTTTGCCGTAAGCATGTTCGCAAGCGGCTTTTACATCTGGTGCGCGGCGTAAGCTGATGTTGTAGCCCACGTTTAATTCGATGACTAACATGCCCAAAATACGCGCTTTTTGTGATTGCCCTTGGCGATGCAAATGAAAAGCTTGCAGCATAGTATCGCCAGTTTTTTTCGGTTTTTTACGCGGACGATCTATTCTGCGTGAAAGCGCTTGCATCAGCAGCTTGGCATTTTGAAAATCGCCACGCCAAAGTAGCGCGGTGCCTTCGCAACAAAGCTTATAGGCATCATCTGCCTTGATAGTGTCATCGGCAATTAAGACTTTTTTTGGTACGGGCGCGTCATTTTCAGAGTGCCATACGCCGGTTTTGGTTTTACCAGCTTCTTGCCAACTAATGGTTTGGCTAACGGGTTTGCTAGTAGCTTGTGAAATATTCAAAATATGATTGCCTAAAGTAACGGTGATTTAGTGTAACGGTCGATTTATTGTAACTGTGATTTAGTCAGTAAAAATACAAATTCATTGCCTGATGAAACTTCTAACCAGGTAAATGCAATGTTTGGATATGCCGCTTCTAAGGCTTCGCGATTATGGCCGATTTCAACAATCAGTATGCCATCGTCGCTTAAGTAGTTGGCGGCTTCGTGCAGAATGGTGTGTGTGTGGTCTAAGCCAGCAATGCCACTGCCTAAGGCGAGTTGCGGCTCGTTTTGGTATTCTGCCGGTAATGCTGCCATTGATGGCGCATCCACGTACGGTGGATTGCTGATGATGACATCGTATTTTTTACCGTTTAGCGCGCTAAACATATCAGACTTAATCGCGGTAATTTGCGTTTCTAAGCCATAGTTGGCAATGTTGATATTCGCCACATCAATCGCATCTTGTGAAATATCAATCACATCTATGGCCGCATTTGGGAAGGCATTGGCCAGCAAAATACCTAAACAGCCACTACCTGTGCAAAGGTCTGCTGCAGTTTCTATCATTTCTGGAAATTCAATCCAGGCGCTTAGGCTATCGGTATTCAATTCGTCATTACTTAAGTCGCTATTCAGCAACTCAGCAATAAATGAGCGTGGAATAAGCACGCGCTCATCCACGTAAAACTTAAGGCCATGCAACCAAGCTTCTTTAACCAAGTAAGCGGTGGGCGTGTGCTTGGTGATGCGCTGCTCAATAAAGCTCGCAAGCTTGGTGCGCTCGGTTGAGGTTATTCTGGCATCTAAAAAATTGTTAAGCGTGTCCATCGGCAAATGCAGCGCGCTCATAATCAGCCAAACAGCTTCATCATAGGCGTTATCAGTGCCGTGACCATAAAATACGTCAGAGGCTTCAAATTGGCTCACAGCAAAGCGAATCCAGTCGCGAATGGTGATGATTTCATCAATAGTGTTATTTGTCATGACGTTCTTTATTTGAGTAATTTCAGTAGCGTTAATTTATAGGTTTCTTTTAGCGGCTCAATATCTGCTACGCCTACACATTCGTTGAGTTTATGAATCGTTGCATTAAGCGGACCGAACTCAATCACTTGTTTGCAAATATCAGCAATAAATCGGCCATCTGATGTACCGCCAGTGGTCGATAATTCAGGCGTAACGCCATAAGCCTGTTGAATCGCTTCGGTAATCGCTTCCACCAAATTACCACGCGGTGTGATGTAGGGCGGTGAATACTCCCACTCTAAATCATATTCCAACGCATGTTTATCTAAAATCGCATAGGTGCGTTCTTTTAAATTTGCCTCTGTGCTGGCGGTACAAAATCTAAAGTTGAATAAAATTTCCACTTCGCCCGGCACTACATTGGTTGCGCCTGTGCCGCCATTCATATTGCTGATTTGCCATGACGTTGGCGGAAAGTATTCGTTTCCTGTATCCCAAACTGTTTCCACCATATCTTTAATGGCTGGCGCCACCATGTGAATTGGATTTTTAACTAAATGCGGATAGGCAATATGGCCTTGCACGCCTTTAACGATAAGCTTGCCAGAGAGTGAGCCTCGGCGACCATTCTTAATCATGTCGCCAACAACTTTGTTTGATGTTGGTTCACCAACGATGCAATAATCAATCAACTCGCCACGTGCTTTTAGTGCTTCAACCACTTTAATCGTACCATCAACTGCCACACCTTCTTCATCGGAGGTAATGAGCAAGCCAATAGAGCCTGAATGATTAGGATTTTCCGCGACAAACTCTTCAATACTGGTAATGAAAGCTGCGAGCGAGGTTTTCATGTCAGCCGCACCACGGGCATAGAGTATGCCGTCTTTAATTGTTGGCTCAAATGGTGGTGTGTGCCACTTTTCTAATGGGCCAGTGGGTACGACATCGGTATGCCCTGCAAACACTAACAAAGGACCAGTCGTTCCGCGTCTGGCATATAGATTATCTACATTACCAAAACGCATACGCTCAATTTTAAAACCAAGTGGTTCTAAACGTGAAATCATCAGTTCTTGGCAGCCAGCATCTTCCGGCGTGTTAGAGCGACGCGTGAGCAAATCAATGGCTAGGCTTAAGGTTTTGCTTTGAGTGGTTGTATTGGTCATATCAGTTCTTTATAAGCAGCTTCAGTAAATCCTAAGCACACGATTTTTCCAATTTTCACTAATACTGGACGCTTGATGACGGACGATTTATTCAACATTAAATTGAGTGCGGAGTTTGAGTCTATTACAGCCGATTTTTCAGCATCAGTTAAGTTCCGCCATGTCATGCCGGCGCGGTTGACGAGCTTTTCCCAAGGCATTTGACTTAGCCACCCTTCAATTAAATCATGGCTAACGCCTTTTTTCTTGAAGTCGTGAAACTCGTAAGCCACGCCATTATTGGTCAGCCAATCACGCGCTTTTTTAACGGTACTACAGTTGGGAATGCCGAATAGCTGCATGAATAAAGTCTTAGCGATGGTTGTTTTAAGCCACCGTTTTAATTAAAGACGTATTTTAACAGTAATCCAGTAAAGTGCAGAAATTATGCTTAAGTTGTTGAATTAAATGTAAGCATTGGCAATATAGCGTGAGTGCTAATTAAGCCGTTATTGGATATTTACCTGCTGCTAATCAACAATCTTTTTAAGTTCTTTAATAAAAGTTTGACCTGTTTCTTCAAAATGTAAAGTCAGGTTCTTTAGCAAACCGATCAGTCTTTCTTCGGGCAGTGGGCGTGAAATCAAGAAACCTTGCATTTGGTCACAGCCAAGGTCTGTCAGCATTTTACGTTGCCCTTCAGTTTCAACGCCTTCAGCCACCACGTTTAATTCAAGCACGTGTGCAAGTTCAATAATCGCTTGCGTAATCCCGCGCGTTTTGTGATTAGTATCAATATCGCTAATAAAGCTTGGGTCTAATTTAAGTTCGCTTACCTTTAGATTTTTTAGATAAGCTAAATTTGATGGATGGATGCCGAAGTCATCAATTGCTATTCTAATATCAGCGTTATTAAAGCGTTCTAGTAAGCTGTTAAATAAAGATTCATTTCTAATCGCTGAATATTCAGAAATTTCAAATATAACGCTTGATGATGGCAGCTCAAAGCGCTGTAGCATGGAGGTAATGTCGCTGACCAAGTTAGCACTTCTTAGTTGTTGGTACGATAAGTTGATCGAAATGCTAAAAGGGGTTTCTAAAAATTTTAAATGGTGTAATGTCCTGCAGCTTTCTTCTATCACCCAGGCACTGATTGTGCTACTTAAGCCAAACCGTTCAGCGACGTGCATAAAGTCTGCTGGATGCAACAGACCTCTTACAGGATGTTGCCAGCGCAGTAGCGCCTCTGCGCCCACAGGTTCTCTGGTGATGCTATCTATTTTAATTTGAAAATGGAGTTTAAGCTCGTCGTTGGCAAGGGCGTTTTTTAGGTCATACTGTGTTTCCAGTAATTGATCTGAAGCTAAGGCAATTTCAGCATCAAAGAAGCGGAATTGATTTTTACCATCTTTTTTAGCCCGGTACATCGCAGTATCTGCTGCGCTAATCAGTTGACCAATGCTGCCGTCTCTCGGGAACATCGCCACGCCAATAGAGGCTGTTATGGCAAGCTCAGAGTGATTGGGAATCGTAATATCTCGAATCGAGCTGACCATGCGCTCAATAATGATGATGCAATCTTCATCGGTTTTAACTTCTTCAATGATGGCAATAAACTCATCACCGCCAATGCGTGCAACTTCATCGCAACCACGTACTGCGGCAACAAGTTTTTTTGCCACTTTTTGCAACACGTCATCGCCAGCTTGATGCCCAAGTACGTCATTGACTTGTTTAAAGTTATCAATGTCCACAAAGGCTACAGCCAAGCTTGTTCCTGATCGTTCACTTCTTCTGCAGGCGGCTTCAAGGTGCTGCAATAAGGCGCGGCGGTTTGGCAGATGGGTCAGTGTATCTACCATGGCCATTTGAGATAATTTTTCTTTTGAATGGTTTACGGGAAGTTTTTTATTTCTTAAAAACAAATCAAGCATAGCCACTAATAGCGTAGCTAAAATTAAACTGATGACGCATAAAGCCGTGGTGAGGAAAATTAAGGTGGGTTTATCGTGAATCGTGGCAACGCAAATGGCATGAATGAACCATGCGCCGAGTGCTGTAATGACGATGCCGCTGGTTAACCACAGCTTAGCTTCAGTCGGTTTGCTAAACCATAATCTGGTCGTTAGTCGAAACGTAGTAATCGAGGTGCCAAAAGCAACCATGAGCGCAATTGCGATTAACCAAAGATTATTGTTAATAATAAAACTTAGCATTATTTTTCTAATAAGTCGTGAATAGTCTTCACTTATTAGCAACTTCTATTCCCCAAACCTTTAAGTCAGACAAACTAGCAGTTTGTGGGTAATTTAAATAAGCCATTTATTTTTAATTTACATACAAAACAACTGGTTGACATGTTTTATTGGTTAATTATTTTTTACTTAAAATACCGTACATTAAAAAACAAACACCCGCACAAGGCGGGTGTTGAAGGTAATTCTTTTGATTTAGTGTCAAATAATTGACACTAAATGTACTTTAGTGACAAATTTTGCTACTTAACTTTCATGCAAACATACTTAAATGCCGCGTAATAATTCGTTAATACCCACTTTACCTAGTGTTTTTTCATCTACTTTTTTAACAATCACTGCGCAATAAAGGCTGTAAGTGCCATCTTTAGACGGTAAGTTGCCAGCAACCACTACTGAACCAGCAGGAACACGACCATAAGTCACGCTACCTGTTTCACGGTCGTAAATTTTAGTTGATTGACCGATATACACGCCCATTGAAATCACGCAGTTGTCTTCAACAATAACGCCTTCAACCACTTCAGAACGTGCACCGATAAAGCAATTATCACCAATGATCGTTGGGCCGGCTTGCACAGGTTCTAACACGCCACCGATGCCTACGCCACCAGATAAGTGTACATTTTTACCGATTTGCGCACATGAACCAACAGTCGCCCATGCATCGACCATCGTACCTTCACCTACATACGCACCAATGTTGACGAATGAAGGTAAAAGAACCGCATTTTTGCCGATGAATGAACCGCGACGTACCATGGCACCAGGCACCACGCGGAAGCCGCCTGATTTAAAGTCTTCTTCAGTGTAATCAGCAAATTTTGCTGGTACTTTATCAAAATACTGCGTGCAGCCACCGTCTAACAATACATTGTCATCTAAGCGGAATGAAAGTAATACCGCCTTTTTTAGCCATTGATGGGTTTCCCAATTTTGAGTGTTGCCAATACGTGAAGCAACGCGTAATGTACCTGCATCAAGATCAGCAATGATGCTGGCTATAGCTTCTTTTAATTCTGGGCTGGCATTCGCTGGGTTAATGTTTGCGCGGTCTTCAAATGCGGCTTCAATGATATTTTGTAGTTGACTCATGATGATGTAGATAATATTCCAAAAATATACAGCGTAAAAAAGGGTAAAAAAGCAAAGACGCTATTTTACCCTAATCTTATAAAAATCCAGAACCTAGGCTAAATTACGTTTTGCAAAATATTAAAATTTGTCAAATATACAGCGCTGTATTAAAAAGACACCTGTGAACCAAGTTCAACTACACGATTCGGCGGTAGTTTAAATTGGTTGGTAATCGTCTCTGCGCTTCTAAATAAGCCGATAAAGATTTTTTTACGCCAGAACGCCATTTCTGTTTTTTCGCTGGAGATGAGGATTTCCTTACCTACAAAAAATGACGTATCCATTGCATCTAAAATCAAGCCTTGTGGCGCACATAGTAATAAGTCTCGAGGTAAATCTGGCTCATCTTTAAAGCCATAATTTACCGTTACTTTATAAAACTCATGTGGTAACACTTGCACTTCAACACGTTCTTCAGTGGAACTGTGCGGGTAGTCTAAAAACTTAACCGTGAGTATCACTACTTTTTCGTGCAACACTTTGTTGTGTTTTAGGTTGTGTAGCATGGCGTGCGGAACACCATCCAAATTCGGTGTCATGAACAAGGCTGTGCCGTGTACGCGCGTGGGCGGATGTGCGCCAATCGCTTCAATAAATGGATCTAGCGCCATTGCATCATTTTTAAGGTGTTGATAAAGCAGCGTGCGCCCTGTTTTCCACGTGAGCATCAAGGTGAAAATCACAATGCCAATCGCTAAAGGTACCCATCCGCCATCAGGTATTTTTAATACGTTGGCACTAAAGAATGACACATCGACAATCAAAAACATCGTCACCAATGCGCCTGTGCGTACCTTGCTCCAACCCCAAATGTTATGGAATACGATGCCGGCTAATAAAGTGGTAATGACCATGTCGCCAGTCACTGCAATGCCATACGCAGCAGCCAAGTTGCCAGATGATTTAAATGACAGCACTAATATCATCACGCCTAGCATCAAGCCCCAGTTAACACGCGGCATATAGATTTGCCCTTCCTGGCTTTCAGAAGTATGTTCTACGTGCATGCGTGGTAAAAAACCGAGTTGCAGGGCTTGGCGTGAAACTGAAAATGCACCGGTAATCACGGCTTGCGAGGCGATGACCGCTGCAAGTGTCGCTAAGATAATGAGTGGGAATAGCATCCATTCCGGAGCAAGTAGATAGAACGGGTTCTTAACGGCTTCAGGATTTTTTAAAATGAGCGCGCCTTGACCAAAGTAGTTAAAGATCAATGCGGGTAATACAAAACCAAACCAAGCGAGGCGAATCGGAAAACGCCCAAAATGTCCCATGTCGGCATATAAGGCTTCAGCGCCAGTTACCGCAAGCACCACCGCACCCAATGCCACAAAGGCTATCCACGGACTGACAACAAAGAAATGAAAAGCATACATGGGGTTGAGTGCATGCAGAATTGTTGGATTTTGCAGAATACTTTGTATGCCCAATACGCCTAAAGTACCAAACCAAAGCAACATGATGGGACCAAAAAAAGCACCGACTAATGCGGTGCCTTTGCTTTGTGCCCAAAATAGAACAACGAGTACGATCAATGTGACTGGAATGATCAGCGGGTGCAACATCGGCGCCGCTAACTCTAAGCCTTCTACCGCAGAAAGCACTGAAATGGCGGGGGTAATCATGCCGTCAGCATAAAACATACAGGCACCTAAAATACCTAGCAGCATAATGGTATGTTGTTTTTTGACGTTGTCTGCCGCATTGTGGCTGGCCAACGCCAGCAAGGCCATAATGCCGCCTTCACCACGGTTATCTGCCCGCATAATAAACGCCACATATTTAACTGATACCACCATGATCAGCGCCCACACTATCAGCGATAATATGCCAAACATATTGGCTTCGGTCAACGGTACAGGATGTGTACCTGCGGAGAATACTTCTTTGATAGTGTATAAAGGGCTTGTACCAATATCACCAAAAACTACGCCTAATGCGGCTAAAGTAAGTGCGGAGAGTTTTGTTTTACTGCCAGTAGGAGATGACATTAAAATGACTGTTAAATTTGATAAGAACGCCATTATCAATCAACTTAATATACTTAACCAATATATTTTTTTAATAAGAGATCTTCCTGCTGGTTTTTTAAGTCTAAAAATTTACCCATTTCGTCATTTCCACGTAGATGGAAATCTATTGTAAATAGAGACTTTTGCACCAAGCTAAATTGACTGCAATTTAAGTTGAAATTCCCAATTATCGTAGCCCAGAGTAACCTCTCTTGTCACAAAGTGACAATTCACCTTAATGGTAGGCATGTCTGTGAGTTGAACTGTGTTAACAAATTTAGTTCGCGCCAGTTAAGGTTAAATATAATCTGTTGCATAAATACTACAAACTCACATTAAATTACTTAAAATCAGGACTAGCCAACCAAAAATTGACATATATCAAGTTGGCATTCTCTGCATAAGCCCATTATTTGGCAAGGGTCTTATTGGCTGGCATGTTAAAATTAAGCTAGCAATCATCAATCAACCGTAAATGGAGTACAAAATGAAAGTTAAAATTCGTGTTAATGCATTAATCAGTGTTGTTGCAACAGTTTTTGGGTTGTCTTTATCAGCCAGTGCGCTTGCTGTTGATGCTGATGCAGCATTGTCACTGGCACGTCAAAATGGTTGTTTAAAATGCCATGCAGTAGACAAGCATAAAGATGGTCCGGCTTATCGCGATGTTGCTGCAAAGTACAAGGATAAAGATCACGCCGAAACCGTTAAAAAGTTGATTAACCACATTACCTCAGGTGAAAAAGCTAAGTTCCCGGATGGTCATGAAGAAGAGCATAAGATCATTAAAGTGAAAGACGTCGCGCAACAAACTAACTTAATTGAGTGGGTGCTATCACTTCCAGGTGGTGTGTGGCCAGAAAAAGATTAAGCACTAAATTAAGCGGACAACACAGTCCGCTTAAAAGTTTTACCAAGTTAAATAGGGGAGTGAAAAAATGAAATTAATAAGAAAAATGGTATCTTTAGGAGTTCTAATTTGTGGATTATGTTCGGTTTCATGGACATTGGCCGCAGATCTCCCCGACCTAGGCGAACCAACGCAATCGCAGGCCAAAGCTAGCGCTAGCATAAGCGCAGCAGAATCACTTAAAAAAGACGCAGTTTGTACCAAGTGTCACGATTCAAGTGAAATGAAGCCTGTACTCTCAATTTATCAAACTAAGCATGGTGTTAAAGGTGATCCACGCACACCTAGCTGCCAATCTTGTCATGGCGCGAGTGAAAACCATGTTAAGAATGCCGACGGGAAAGCTACCCGCAATAAGCCTGATGTGGTTTTTGGAACTAAGCGCGGAAGCTCTGGTGCTTATCCACCAAGTGAGGCAAAAGTACAAAGTACAGCCTGTTTATCCTGTCATGGTAAGGATGTAAATCGTACGCATTGGGAAGGTGGTGCTCACCAAACAAATGATATGACTTGTGCTTCATGCCATGAGGTCCACACTGCCCACGATAAAGTGCGTGACAAACAAACTCAACCTGAAGTCTGCTTTGTTTGCCATAAAGAGCAAAGAGCACAAAGCAAAAAAATCTCTCACCATGCTATCGGTGAAGGTAAAGTAGTTTGTTCTGACTGCCACAACCCTCACGGTTCTGCTGGCCCAAAAATGCTGAAGAAAAACACAGTTACTGAAACTTGCTACACCTGCCATGCAGAAAAACGTGGTCCATTTCTATGGGAACACCAGCCTGTGACAGAAGACTGTACAAATTGTCATACGCCACATGGTTCAAACATAACGCCGCTTCTAAAATCAAGAGCTCCTTTCTTATGTGATGATTGTCATGACGGCCCACATAACAGTCAAGCACCCGTAGCCGGCAATGCAGGTGGTATCCAAGGCGGCCTAACAAATGCAACTACAAGTAAACTGGCTAACCCGAGTACGAGCTATGCTGGTCGTGCCTGTCTTAACTGTCATGTCATGGTGCATGGATCAAATTCACCATCCGGCGCATTTTTGCATCGCTAATTTGAGACAAGGGAATTTATCATGAAAACAGATAATAAATATTTTGCGCTCAGTAAACTAACTCTGATTGTGCAAGGCGCTTTGATTGCAATGACCGCCACCCCATTAGCCACTTTTGCTGCTGACGATGAAGCTGCAGCCTTGGTACAACCGAGCAATTCTGTAGAAGTGGGTGTAAAAGTTATGCCTAAAGATTCAGCTAAGTATGGCGAATATAACGGTGTAGACCATTCTGGTGCTTATCTAATGGGCAATTTCAACTTACGTGGAGGAGATGCATACAAAGCTTACGAAGGCGGTAACGGTGTAAATCGCTGGGAAGCCTACGGAATTGATCTTGGCACGACCTCTCGTGAACTTGGTGGCTCAGTGAGTAATCAAGGGCAATGGAATATAGGGATTAAATACGATGAGTTACGTCATAACATCTCCGATACTTATCAAACGCCCCTGCAAGGAGGAATGGGTGGAAATAACTTCACCATGCCTGCAGCATTTGGCATTATTAATACAGGCTACGTTGCACCTGGTACATCGAACATTGGTACTGGTGCACAAGCGCTGACCGACACGCAGAAGAGCCTTTTCCACAAAGTAGATGTATATACCGATCGTAAAAATTCTAGTTTTACTGCGGGTTATACCTTTGACGAACAATGGGGAATTAAATTTGATTACAATCATTTAAATCAAACAGGCGCTAAGCTGATGAGTGCAAGTACTGATGCAGCTAGAGCGGCATCAGGACCATTAAGTAGTACGTGGGGCGTTGAAAAAATCCTCATGTTAATGAATCCGACCGATTACACTACAGACACTTTCAATTTGGCTCTAAATTGGAAAGGTGATAAGAGTTTTCTAACAGTTGGTTATTATGGTTCATTATTCCGCGACAACAATAACGCACTAACCTTCCCGAACATCTACGCAGCTGGAGGTACGCTAGGAACGACTGGCAATCAAGGCAGAACAGGAACGGCCTTTCCTATAAACACCCTGAGCACCATGCCTAGTAACGATTTTCACCAAATCAATCTAACTGGTGGCTCTACACTAACACCCAGCACAAAACTCGCAGGTGGATTCTCATACGGCCGCAATACGCAGGATGAAAGTTATCCATTTGCCATGCTACAGGTCGTTCCAGGCGTGTCTGGAGCGACAGCATTGCCAATGGGTGGAGGTAGGCCGCCACAGGCTTCCCTTGATGGCCTAGTAGAAACCACGCATGCTGACTTAAAGCTGACAAACCAAACTAGCAAGGACTTAACATTAAGCGCTGGTTTTAAATATAACGAACGTGACAATCAAACTGCGTCTAATGTCTATAACTTTATCGACCTTGGTGGAGTAAATAGAACCGCAGTTAATACTCCGATGAGTAACAGAAAAACTCAATTTGAAGTAGCCGGTGACTACCGCATTGACCCGAGCA
>CAINWC010000254.1 GCA_903854305.1 uncultured Pseudomonadota bacterium
CCTTCAGCAAACCATACTTTTCGCCAGTAATCGCGCCAAGCCAATTGGAGCAGCAGCTTTTCAGCCACCATGCCAAAGCGTTTTTTTACAGAATCAAAAGCCTCATTTAAAGTGACGCAACCATGGCGCAAATAGGGAGATAAATGTGTGACAGCACCATTGAGGAAATTACGGTTTCTGTTGTATGCCACCGCATCAATACTATTGAGTTTTTTAAGGCCGCTAAGACGCCCACCGGCCCACTCACGAGTTAAGTCGGGACCTTTGGCCGCTGGGAATTGCCGCTTAATGTAATGTAAACGCTCCACCCAATCGCAAGGAAGGCTAAGTTTTTTTGCAGGCCTCATTCAAAAATTTCTCACTAATTTTTGCTAGTGTACTATTAATCAATCTTCATGGTGTGGGAAATTTTCCCATGATTTTATGTCACATAATTTTTAGATTATTATGCAATAATATTCATTCAAATATTGTATAACTTAATTATGAATTCTGGCGAAGGAAAACCATGATTGAACCAATGTGGATATGGGGGGCGTTAGGCCTAGTATTACTTGGAGTTGAGATAGCAACAGGCACTTTTTATGTGCTTTGGTTTGGTGTCGCGGCCTTATGCGTTACGATTGCCATGTGGCTATTTCCCAATATGCCAAACGCCATGCAGTATGCGATGTTTGCGGCATTATCGTTAGGCTCTTTAGCGATATGGCGGCTCAATTATAAAAAAACCTCAACAGATTCGCGCGTAGGGCAATCGCAGGGTGAGGAAATTGGTCGCATAGGTACTGTCATTAAAACTTGTAGCGCAACCCAAAGCGGTAAAATTCATTTTACGCAAGGTGTGATGGGAAGCCGCGAATGGGTTGCAGTGAGTAATGAAACCATTGAAACGGGGTGCAATGCAAAGGTAGTAGCCGTTGAGGGCAATGAATTAAGAATTGTAAAATGTTAGCTTAAGCGCTTAAGAAAATACACATCATTTAGGAAAACAACATGACCGAATTTAGTTTTGTACTGATATTTATAGTAATCATTGCCATTATAAAAGGCGTGCGTATTGTGCCTCAAGGGGAAGAATGGGTGGTAGAACGCTTAGGTAAATTTGCTGGCGCACTTAGCCCAGGCTTGCACGTCATTAACCCTGTTTTCACTAAAGTGAGCTATAAAGTCACCACCAAAGACATTATCTTAGATGTGCCTGAGCAAGAAGTGATTACCCGCGATAACGCCGTGATTTTAGCAAATGCCATTGCATTTATTAAGGTTTCAAATATCGAGCGTGCAGTATATGGCATTGAAAACTTTAGAGAAGCCATGCGTAATATGGTGCAAACCAGTTTACGCTCGATTATTGGCGGTATGGACTTGAATCAAGCACTCACTTCACGCGACCGCATTAAAGCTGAACTTAAAGCCGCCATTGCAGACGAAGCGCTAGACTGGGGTTTAACTGTTAAATCAGTTGAAATTCAAGACATTAAACCGTCATCGAACATGCAAGATGCCATGGAAAGACAAGCTGCAGCAGAGCGCGAACGTGTAGCTGTGGTGACAGAAGCTGAAGGTGCGAAACAATCGCTTATCTTGAATGCTGAAGCGCGCCTGGAAGCTGCACGCAAAGATGCTGAAGCACAAATGGTCGCCGCGCATGCCTCTGCAGAATCAATCAAGCTCATCACAGAGGCGGTTAAAGAAAATAATGCCTCTGCCATGTTTTTATTGGGTGACCGTTACATTACCGCGTTGCAAAAAATATCATCATCAACAAACAGTAAAATCGTGAT
Source organism: uncultured Pseudomonadota bacterium (assembly GCA_903854305.1). Lineage (GTDB taxonomy): Bacteria > Pseudomonadota > Gammaproteobacteria > Burkholderiales > Methylophilaceae > Methylotenera. The sequence continues at coordinate 1,785 of CAINWC010000254.1, forward strand.
GATGCCAGGTGATTTAGTGGGTGCGGTTAAAAGCTTGGTGGGTGGAAAGTAATTTTCAGAACAAAGCTTCCTGATTTTGTCGAGTGATGTCCCTTCGACAAGCTCGGGAAACGTATCTACAGATTTACCGTTCCACAGACCGTACAAGCTGGGTCTTTACCCAGCTTAATCGTTCGCCATTCCATAGCAAGCGCGTCCAGCAACAACAATCGTCCTTGCAGGCTATTACCAATACCCATCAGCAACTTTAATGCCTCAGCGGCTTGAGTCGTACCAATCATGCCGACTAGCGGCGAAAAAACACCATTGGTCGCGCAACGCATCTCATTATTTTCACCAGTTACTTCACTTTGGTCAGGAAACAAACAGTGATAGCACGGGCTAGCATTTGAGCGCATATCGTATACCGTGACCTGTCCTTCAAAACCGATTGCTGCGCCTGATACCAATGGCTTATTTAGCTTAACGCATAGCCTATTTAATGTGTAACGGGTGGCGAAATTATCACTACAATCAATCACCACGTCAGCTCGAGAAATTAACCTTTCAAACTCTTCTTCGTTCGATTTTACACAAACAGTATTGACCTGAATGGTTGGATTAATCTCAAACAAAGTCTGTTGCGCAGAGACTGCCTTATTAGTACCAACCGCCGGCGTGGTATGCACAATTTGACGCTGTAAATTGGTTAAATCCACCACATCAAAATCACAAATCGTTAATGTACCTACACCACTCGCCGCCAGATACAAAGCTACGGGTGAACCCAAACCGCCCGCACCTACGATCAAAGCATGACTGTTAACGAGCTTTTCCTGACCTTCATAGTTAATTTGCGGTAGAAGGATATGGCGACTGTAGCGGAGGAGTTGATTGTCGTTCATAGGTTAATGCAGCTGGCCTGATTCAATCATCGCATTGTAAAGTACATAAGGGGAAATCCAAGTCACCATATCGTCAAATTCTTTTGATGATGCAAGAGGCAATGTTGCTGCTGTTGGAGTACGACTGTAAAACGTATTTGTAGCGGCTAGATTTAAGGCCTCATCTGCTCCAACAGTTTGCCCGAAATTCTTACCTGTAGAAAAAATGACTGCAACGGCATTATTGATTAAGTAACTTGTAGCAGAGCAATTTGCAGCAGATGAGTCGCTACAAACTTTCAAATCAGGGACTAAGGCAGTGATACCCACATTTGACATTTCATTTGACGTTGTAAAATCTGGCGTTGCAGCGCCTCCTGCAGTATTTACAGTTGTAACTGCATAACGAATTGGATTATTCCAACCATCAACAGCAAACCCATTACCATCTGTTGGCTGAATTCCGATGGTAGCCGCCGGCAGATATCCAACTGGAGCAGTACAAGTACCAGTTACGGGAGTTGGATCTTCTATACCATTACTACCTGCCGTTGCGGGACATGGTAAACGCCCCCTTGATTGCGCGAAACCTAAGAGCGCTTTTTTTGCAGTATCAAGTGTATTTTCAGTTTGGGATTGGAATAACTGGTTACGTTGCGCCTGTAATGGCATAAGCAAAGCACCGAGGACGAATCCAAGTATGATTAATACTACAGCCATTTCTATTAAGGAGAAACCGCTATGCTTAGAATGACAATTCAATTTCATGGGGCCACTATATAGGTTTGGTCATTGTAATTGTTGGTTTTTTGTTTATTTACCGCATCAAAAATAGAGTTTGCATCTGTATTTTCTGCGCTATCAAGATAATCACTAATGATACTTGAAGGCCTCGACTGCGCTGAACCTTTGGAAGAAAAAGGTGCATTAGTGATAGGCTCGCCTGCTGCCACTAAAAGTGCACTAATGCCGGCTTTTCCACCAGACTGCAAGCTGGGGGTTGGTGACCATTCATAGTAAAAATAATCCTGCCATACATTAGCCTTAAACCAAGGCGCTTCTTTTAAGCCAATGGTAAAAGCACCAGCACTGTTACAAGCGGCATTACTGCCAGAAAAAAAACATCCGGTGAAATCAGGCGCAACATCCGCATAGCTAGGAATAGTATAGGTGAAAAGATTAACGCCAACTTGATTGGTAGTGCAGGTGCCAGCACTATCACATGTAAACGTGATAGTGGATCTAGTACAACTACCAGCACCATTACACGTGCATTGAGATGCAGCTATAGCGCAAGCGCCAGTGCTGGTCGCCCAAGTGCCGGGACTCTTGGTAAAAGTAACGCTTACAATTGGCTTGAAGCTACATGTGCAACTTTGAAATGTCGCGCAAGTACAACTGTCTGTGACATCAATTGGCAACATCCCTTTAGTATTGGGTGAGACTGAAATGTTGTTATTAAGCATGGTGCCTGAAGCATCGATACTTGCCCCTAAGTTTGCGGAATAAGGGTATTGCCCAGTTTTTGCTTTATACCCTTTTAGTAATGCCGTTGCTTCAGCTGCAGCCCGGTTATTCAGCGCGGCAATTAACTCATCAATCGTGATATACACTAATTTATCGTTGAAATAATATGGCGCTACAAAAGTAGTATCTGCATTCGTCACAGTACGGCTATCCTGGCCAATAATAAAATCCTCATTGGGCACATCGTAGTTCGCGTTGCTATAAGTTGTTGCACCTATTTGAAAGGTATCCAAGAACTCACTGGCATTGGGTGCAGCGGCAGACCTATTTTGCAAGCCCAGCAAGCCTCCTGGCGCCATAATAACGACGGCAACACGATCAGAAATCAAGGCTCCATTTCTATCCAACACTCTTAACCATGGATAAATTGGATTATGAATGATGCCAGGATTTATTATTGGGTCAATTGGGTTTGGATTAAGTGGATCAGTTTCATATCTGTGCACTAAATTACGTGAGACTGCGTACCAAAGATTGTTTCCTAGAGCATCATGCAAATCACTGGAGATGCCAGTTTGCGGTGTAATACAGGGGTTTGTTTGCCCATAAATTGGCAACTGCCCAAGTAAAAAACTATAACTAAAAGTTGAGGTAGGCGAGTTGCAATCACTATTCCCATCATAATTACCGTCGCCATTCCTATCTGGAAACGGCATTTGCCCGGGAGTATTAGGATGACTTATCGACCATGCAATTAAAGCAATTTTTGCTTCTTTTAAGGATTGGTAAGTTTTTTCATCTTGCTTAGCGATGACATTGGCAGTATTAAATGTATTTAGTAAATAAACCGCCGCACCCAGCCCCAAGATAAAAGCCATTAAAATTAAAACAGCCCCTTTTTGCTTAAATTGTAGCCGATAGTTTCCTAGTGAAAATTTGAGTTTATGCGCCATTGTCGTTTAGCAATATATGTTCAGCAATATCCATTCGGCCTTATTCAATCTTGCCATCATCAATCACTCCCGCTTCTTCCAAACGCAACCTCTTAGCCTTTTCTACCACTTGCATTTCAATAATTTGATTAGTTTCTGGCTCATACCTTTGGCCGGCTTTTAACTGAACTCGCTTGCCATTTGCAGGAATCTTCACTTCAACACCTTCTGTATTAGCGCCTTTTTTTGAAAATCCGCGCTGATTTAATCGTCCAATTTGGACGTTATCTACGGTGCTATCTTCTTGCACGGCTTGATGGTTAATCCATAGCGTGCTTTTTGTACCATCACTGCGTTTGACGTAACCTTGCAGCGTAATTGGGTCTGGCAATGTCGGTGGGGCGTTGTCTACGATAGCTTCTGGCTGCGGGATATCCTGTGGAGTGATGACTTTTAGCTTTTGATTTTGCCTTAAATAATCCAGGTTGTTTCGTTCAGCCGGGCGGCTGAATAATCGGCCAAAGCTCTCAATAGGTGCCGCGTGTAGCTGCGCTACAAATGAGCCGGCTAGCAGGCTTACACTTAAACTAAAAATATTAAATCGCTTTATCATCATGATGATGGCGTTGCTACGATTTGAACCGCTTCTGGCTCATGCATGGTCAGCCAGTCTAGCTCGCATCTGGCATGTAAATTAGCAATAAGCTGATTACTTAGTGCACCTACCGCACCGAGCCTTGTGATTTCACAGTCACGGAGCATAAATGACGCGGGATTCTTTGCAGCCAATGACTCGGTTAATTGCAGGATATCTCCCTCATGCAGCATATCAAGGTCGAGCTTCATAATAGACCGATGCAGCACAAACTCGCCTAGGCTTGGCGCAAAGCTTGGCTTGTAGTTTTCTTGTTGGCTAATGCTGTACTTAATGCCGAATAGTTTGTGTTCTTTGTGTTGCGCGCGCAACTCATCAACCCATTCAATACGTCGCTCTTCACCCACAAAACCTTTATTGATCAGCGCCTGATATTTTGGCAAATATTCAGTAATAGTGTCTTTCTCCAAGCCTGATGACTGGTAGTGTTGACGTGCCGCATTAAGTTGGTTTTGCTGTGCCTGCAAGGCATGTTCTTGGCTAATGCTATAGTTTTGCGCAAATAAAGATAATAGAGTCGCCAAAATAATAACCGCAGCGAGTATGCCCAACGGGATTTGTAGTTTTTGCCAATCTGGTTTGTCTAATTGCACGGCTATTTTACCTCAGGCGCATCTAACGCCTTGAGTATCACTTTCAGTTTAAATAAAGCGGGTTGCTTTTGGGTAGATTGCTCATCAGACGTACTACCCTGCAAATCGACAAACGAACTCATGTTCACCGGCTCTTGCAGGACTTCTACTTTGGCGACTCTATTATCTTTTTTCAACGTTGCCACAAAATTATTCACACTGTTTAACGCGCCGCGATAATCACCATTAAAGTTTGATATTTCCGCCGTCACAAAACCTAATTCATTTAATTTGGTTTGGTCTACGGTCTGTGCCACGTTGGCATTGGCCTGCACATTGGTGATGGGCAATGCAATCAACTTATCATCATCTTTAACATTAACATCGCTGTTTAATGCCCAGCGCAATCGATCTAACTGCACCTCTGGTGATTGCTCTAACGCCGCACTGACCACCAACATTACACGTCTTGGTGATTTTGGGTAAGACGCAATGGTTTTATCTAATTCAACCGCCGTCTTTAAATTATCAGCACTGATCGATGTCGCAGGGAAGTTTTTTGCCACCTCATCATAACGATGCTGCTGTATAACCGTATCTTGCGCGGCTTGATTGAACGCGGCTTTAAAATCCATACCCTGCTTAAAAAACCAGGCTGCGGTGCTTAAACCAATCAACCCTAGCACTACAGTCGCGATTGTTATTGCCTGTTTAATCTTGCTAAATTGATGCTGTTTGGTTAGCCGCTCTGGCGCCAGATTATCCACCACTTGCCCACTAGCCAATAGTTGCATGTGTAGTAACTCTGGCATTTGTTGCATCAAACTTGCGGGCAGATTCAAGTTTTTTGCAATTTGACTCAAACTAACATCTACGCATGTTAAACCTTGCTCTTCACTGATACCTTGGCTAATTTGCTGTGTATTGCCATCGATACTGACCAACACTAAATTGAGCGGCGTTTCGCGCGTAATAAAACGCTGGCTCATTAAATACAATCGCGTTTTTTCTGTTTCAACCAAATAAAAATAGCCTAGTTGATTGGCTGCGGTTGGCACATTGGGCACCAAGCGACTCATGCGTAACCGCCCGTTGTGCAGATAAGTTTGGCGTAAACCTGATGATAGTTTTTCACATAACAATATATGTGGCGCCATTAACTTAAGCTGTTTCACCAATACTTGGCTGAGCATAGGCAACAAATATATACCGACTAATTGCGCTGCTGCCGCTTGGATTTGCGCGACCCAATCCTGCAAAAAGTCGTCATTGTTTAAAGCGACAAATAAAAATCGATCATCCTTGCGATTATTAGCTTCACGATCGATAAAGTGCGCAGTACGGTAATCTAAACCACGATAAAACTGGTTGAGCTTACGTGCTATAAGCTCGCGTTTAGCCGCACCTGATGTGTGAGGAACACTCTCTAAACGGTAATCTTCTTCAACGGCATCTGCCAGTAAATACACTGGCGTGGCTGGGTATTGTTGTAAAAACTCGGCAAAAGCTTCATGGCCGGCTTCATTATTTGCAAACGTTTGGCTGCCCTGCAATTTACCTGCATGCCAAAGCCCAGCCAGTAAATTATTGGCTGTGGCGCATAATACTAATTTTTTTTGACTGCCGTTAAACATGGTTTAAATTATCTTTTAAATCATTTTGTTAATCTATAAGTCGATTAGATTTTGAGTTTACTAAATGAGTCATATACTGGACCCAGCACTGAATACATAATAAAGCCAAGAATGGCGCCTAACAATACTGTGAGCGCAGGCTCGATCATTTTAAGCATCTTTTGCATGGAGTCATTCACATCGCGGTCATAAAAATAACTAATGTTAAGTAGCGATTTATCCAGCTTGCCTGAGCTTTCGCCCACGCGAATCATACGCACCACTAGCGGCGGAAACAAACCTGCATTACGGAAACTTTCACTCATAGAATCACCCGCGCTAATTTGTGCATGCACGCGGCTAAGCGCATCTGCCACTACGCGATTACCGACAATTTTTTCGCAAATCTTGATGGCATCTAAAATTGGAATGCCGGTTTGATACATGAGTGCAAAATAGCGCGCGAACCGCGCCATAATGATCTTATGCAAAATTGGACCAGTAATGGGCAAGTTCAGTTTAATCATATCGAACCGATAACGCGCCATGGGATTGGTCTTAATAATCGCGGCTAAGCTAATAAAAGCTAACACCGGCACACCAATTAATAGCCACCAATAATTAACGAACGCATTAGAAATAGCAATCAATACCTTGGTATTTAACGGCAGCTCTTGCCCCATATTACGCAAAAATGAGGTCATTTGCGGCACGAGATAACTCATTAAAAAAGCCACCGCGCCCAATACTACTACGGCTACAAAAGCGGGATAAGCCAATAGCTTTTTAGTTTGTGACATCAATTCATCTTGCCAGCGAATGGTTTCAAACAAGTTATTAAATACCACGGGCAATTGGCCAGTTTGTTCACCGGCATCAATCAAACTCACAAATACTTCGCTAAACACGCCCGGATGCTCTGCCAGTGCTTGCGATAGCATCTTACCGCCTTCAACTTCCGCACTGACTGCGCCTAACACTTTTTGAAAATATGGGTTGGGATTGCTTTCGCGCAAATCATTCAAACATTCCAACAAAGGCACACCAGCGCTGCTGAGTTGCTCAATCTGAAAGCAGAACATCACTAAATCTTGATTGCTTACTTTATTGCGATTCAACAAACTTGTCGATTTTTTTGCAGGGCGAAAGGTAATTAAATCTAAGCCCATACGCTCTAAGCGAATTTCTAAATCCACCTCATTGAGCGCATCGATCTGCCCCATCGCTGGGCGACCTAACTTATCTATCGCTTTATAATTAAATGATGGCATTAAAATTAAGCGCCAATCTTGCTAACATTTAATCGGCTAGTGAGGTCTATCACCCGCATCACTTCCGTCACGCTGGTATAACCTTCCAAAATGCGGCGTACGCCATCTTCTGCCAGCGTAACAAACCCTTTATCCAGCGCCATTCTCTGCAGCTCATCTAAATGCGCGCGGCGTGAAATCAACGAATCCATATCGCTATCAATGCGTAACAACTCAATAATGGCCATACGTCCACGATAGCCGTTTTGATTACATTGCTTGCACCCTTTAGGTTTGTAAATCTGGGGCTTATCGCTAGGCTTTAATCTAAGCACCTTACGCTCAAGATCATCTGGTGCATACGCGGCTTTACAATGCGGACATAACACTCTGACCAAGCGCTGCGCCACCACACCGATAATATTGCCCGCCATAATGTCGGGCAAAATGCCAATATCAGTTAAGCGTGGGAATGCGCCCAACGCCGAGTTGGTATGTAAGGTACTAAATACCTGATGTCCCGTCATGGCTGCGCGAAACGCCATAGTTGCGGTATCCGTATCACGAATTTCGCCGACTAAAATAATGTCAGGATCTTGTCGCATAATAGAGCGAATGCCGTTGGCAAAATCGACCTTATTCACTTCGGCCACCGAGGTTTGGCGCATCATGGCTACTGGATATTCCACTGGATCTTCCAGTGTCATAATATTCACCGCTTCAGTATTTTGGTGCGATAGTAATGAGTAAAGCGTCGTTGTTTTACCGCTACCCGTTGGCCCTGTGACAATCAAAATACCTTCTGGGCGCGTCATCATCAAACGCAGCTCGTCTAATATTGCCGGACGTAAGCCCATACGCTCCATCGGGATGATCGATTTTTCACGATCCAGTACACGTAATACGATGTTTTCGCCGTGAATAGTCGGATGTGTTGACACCCGGAAATCGATCGGACGTCCGCATAAGTTCATACTCAGGCGACCATCTTGCGGCGCTCGGGTTTCGGCAATATCCAAGCCACTGACCACTTTAAGCCGTACTGCAACGCCACCCCAATAGCTTTTATGCAAACTGCGAATTTGTTGCAGCACACCATCTATTCTGTAGCGGATACGTAAAAACGAATGCTCTGGTTCAAAGTGAATATCCGATGCGCCGCGTTTCACCGCATCCATCAGCAACGCACCGACCAATCGCACGACTGGCTGCGTATACTCATCGCCATCAGCTGCTAAACTTTGATAATCGATTTCACCGGTTTCAATTTCACGCAAAATGCCATCAACAGATAACTCATAACCGTAAAACTGGTCGATAAACTCTTCAAGTTGCGCTTCAGCGGCCAGCACTGGTTTAAGTTGTATTTGCCCGCCCAACATGGCGCGCAGCTGATCCAGCGCCACCACGTTAAACATATCGGCCATGGCAACCACCATGACTTTACTGGTATCCTCATACGCTACAGGCAGCAAATGATAGCGTCGAGAGAAATCTTGCGGCACCATTTGCAACGCTTCAATATCAGCCACTACGGTCGATAAATCAATACTCTCTTGACCAATCGTATGCGCCACAGTATCACGCACCATCGCCTCTGTCACAAAGCCTAATCGCACCAACTGGCGGCCTAAAGGTAAATCATTCTGCTCTTGCTCAATAAGCGCAATGCGAAGCTGATCCTGGCTAATCAGCCCTTGCTGCACCATTAACTCACCTAAGCGAAGTTTAAGTCGTTGCGCAGTCATCTAGCGACCCAGATTATCCATAATAGAACTGCATGTTGCGTTAATATCTACCATTATATTTTTGTCATTTAAATCGTTAATTATTGGAGCGCTTTAATTCTGGCTTCTAACTGCGCTTTATCCGGACTACTTGCGCCAGATTTATTCAGCAACTCTAATGCACGCTGATACTGCCTTAAAGCGAGATTAGACTTACCCATTTGATCCAAACTAATGGCCAGATTAAACGCATAATCTGCATTATTTGGCGCAAATCGGCTGGCATTAAAATAGGCTTCTTGCGCGGATGGCCACTGACTTTGCTCTGCGTACAAATTACCCAAAGAGGCATGCAAATTTGCCGCTTCCGGTTGCTGCGCCAACAAATTTTTTATGCGACTTTCCGTACCAACCATGTCGGTATTGGCTTGTGGGCTCACCATTGCAGATTGCGCGATGATATTTCTAGGCTCAATCTCCAATACCTTTTGATACCAACCCTGTGCATCCGCCTCACGTCCTTGCCGTTGCGCAATGGCCGCCATGCCTAGCAATGCATCAATATTACGTACATCGCGTTGTAACACCTGCCGATATTGCTGTTGTGCAGAAGTATCTTCTCCGCGACTAAACGCCTGATAGGCGGCAAGCAATGTTGGATCAACCCCAGCGGCTGGAACGCGGCTAATGAGCTTTACTGGCGCATGTTTTGATGTGTTTTGTGACAAGCCTTCCATTGCACCACTTACTTGCGTTTCGCTATCTGTGAGCAATTCATCACGACTATTTTTTAATCTTTTAGCTTGTAATTTTTTTTGTGTGCCATTGTTGGCAACAACCTCATTGAGGCTAGATGCCGCTCCAACCTTAGATTTAGCTTCGGCTTTAACCGCGGCACTTTCAATTGCCGCCACAGGCGCTGCTTGTGGCAATACCGTTAATTCTACTGGCGCGGGCTGAACTGGTGTTGCAACCACATTCTCAGTAGGCGTAAGCATTGGCGCAGCTGGCTTAACCACCACAACTGCTGGCGCCGTTACATGATGGAAGTAGGTATAACCCTGCAAACCAAGCCATATCATCAAAGCACCCACAACGCCAATCGCTACTAATGCTAATTTTGAACTAGATGTTTTAGCGGCCTGATTTGCCACAAAGGCTTTAGCTGCGGTTTTTTGATTAATTTCAGCGGCCTGAGCGGCTGGTGGCTTAATGGTTAAAGCTTCAGCGAATGGCGCAACTGCTTTATTGGCAGGCTTTTTTACTTGAGGTACGTCTTGTGAGCCGCCTTTTGAAAAACCAGACTGATTATTTGCTTTTTCTGAGTGTTTAACTGCGCCAGATTTAGGTTTTGCGTATTTATTGGTGGCCAAAGGTGCTTCAGTTAAACCTGCTTCTTCAGCTAATGATAAATAATTTTCGACAAAAGAACCTTTAACACTCGCGGCTTCTGATGGGGGTGTTGCAATATTGTCCGCAACACTTTCAGGAACCGCTTGATCAGCGCCCAACATTTGCTCAAACTCAATAGGCGTCAGCTCTAAAGCTAAAGGCGCAGCAACAACACGCTCTCCCGCCTGCTTATCTTTTTCAGCGCTGGCCAATGCTTTAATGAGTAAACTCATAGTAAACTTATCTCTCGCCGACAGTGTCTAGCGTTTGCTTTAACTGCTGCGAAGGCAGGTATTGCTTGTAAGTAGATAACTCATCGCTCTCTAAACTTGCATTTGGAATAACCGTTGGACGTAAGAAAATAACGAGCTCAGTTTTTTGAGACGATTCATTTTTAGCTTTAAATGCATTACCAATTACCGGAGCATTCATCACACCCGGAATACCATTAGAAGTATTAGAGATGTCATCTTGCATCAGCCCACCTAATATGACGGTATTCCCACTATTTACTTGCAGCATTGATTCCATTTCCCTTACCTGTATTTGTGGAATTACGCTTATTGTTGTTGTTCTTATTCCAGTGATGCTGGTGGTGGTTAAAGATGGATTAGGGTCTTGAACACCTGTCCCAAATTGCCTTGCAATGGTGGGGCGCACGTTAAGGGTCACCGCACTATTCTCATTAATTTGTGGCGTTACTGACATCCAAACACCGACCGGGATTGTATGTGGTGTTGTTGTAAATGTTGTAATCGCAGGGCTTACGCTTGTACCTGCCGTTGTATTGGCTTCAATCGTGAAATAAACTAAATTATCAACCACTTTAAGAATTGCCGTTTGACTGTTTAACACCATCAATTTTGGGCTAGACAGCACTTTGGTATTTCCAAAGGTTTGCAACATACGAATGGAAGCTGCCAAATCACCCAGCGCCGTTGCCTTGGTATAGCCAATCGCTATTGCTGGTGCTGCATTTAAACTCGCGCCTAAAAGTTGTTGTTGGAAAGTAAATCCAGAACCCAAGCGACTCCAATCCACACCCGCTTGATATTGATCATTTAAAACAATTTCAACTATTGATGCCTCAATTAACACTTGGCGCTTTGCCCCCGCCTGCACTTTATCTATAAACTCTTGTATGCTTTGATGCTGCCGTTGCGTGGCTCTTACACTCAACACCCCAGTTTCTTTATTGGCGATCACTGAAGCGGCAAATAAGGTTTTATATTCTTTTAGGTTTTTTTCTGAACTTTCCTTTACGCCACCTTGTATGTTCTGGTCTCCAGAACCACTGACAGCACCACTTGCACCCTGTGCGTTTTGGTTTCCAGTACTGTTTTTACCACCAGCAGCATTGTTACCTCGAGAGCTTTCTGAAACATATCCTGTTCCCTGCGTTTGAGCATCATATTGCGCCTGCAATCTTGCATCTGAACCCAAGCGTTTTACAAGCACCTCTTTATCACTTTCCGCTAGAATTTCTCTAATATTTCCAATTAAAGAATCCCAAAAATAATTCTTGGATTCAGATTCAACAGAGGTGGATGAAAGGTTTGAGCCACCACCGGGAGCAGAAGTACCGACAGCTGGACTTGATGCAATTTGATTAGAAACACTAATACCACCCTTGGTTGTTCTTTGCATATTCACGTAGTTAATTTGATACGTTCTCAGTACAGGCGAATCTGGTGCAATAATTAGCACATTACCCTGAACTTTATAGGTTAAATCTACTTGCCTAGACAAGCGCTCCAATATAGCTGGCAAGGTTTGATCAACGGCATTTATGGTGACACGCCCTTGAATAGAGGGATGAATGTCAACATTAAGCTTGCTATCGCGCGCGATGGCGAAGAGCACTTCTTTAACTGGGGTGTCGTACACGACAATACTATAAACCTGCTCTTTGGCCTGTGGCTTTGGTGGAGGCAGATAGGTATTATTGGTGACTGGTTTTGGAATGCCGCCTGCTGCTACGGGTTTGTCCGCAGCGACATTGGCTGCAGCCTGATTAGTCGCAGTGTTTTTTCCATCAATATGGCCATCTATATGGCCGTTAGATGGCTGAACTTTTGATTGGTGTGCACATGCCGACAGGCCCAAAACAAAAGTCATGCACAGCAACGGTAAAATTTGTTTATTATTTGCCACAGCCTATTTACTCCCAACTTATTGCTTTAAGTTACATTTTCTTACATATTTTGCATAATACCGTAAAATATTCAATAAATATCTGATGAATATCAAATATTAACAATAAGTTACCCGTGTTTTTTATTGCGCTTGCTCAATATCTTTATGAATACCCGCTAAAGTTCGCAAATAAGGCTTATTATTTTTGATTGGGATAGGCAAGTCTTTGAGTGCGGTAAGCGCGTCACTACGCTGCGAAAACGCGCCGTACAAAATGACGGTATACATTTCACCATTCTGTTTTTTACGGTATAGATAGATATTATCGACCTCTAACTGCTGACTAATTTTATCCAGCTCAGCTTTTAATTGAGCATCTTTGCCCTGCCCCCCGCTAATGCTTCCGTCGGAAGGCATTGATTTAATTTGCAGTGTGATGGTGTCAGGTCGGCCATTTAACAACCAGCTTTTGGTCACCTCTAAACGCTTATCCACTAAATTTCGCTGCGTATCAACGGGTGTACTAGTGGCTTTTTCAACAATAGCTTTCTGAGCGAGTACCGCAATAACGATAGGTGCTATAGGCGTAATGACTGGCGCACTGGCGGTGATTGCCGAAGCAATTGGCTTGGTTGATTTTTGCGCATCCAAAGCTTTTGCCGTTACAGGCGCTGTGTTTACGTTCGTAACAACGACGGTTGGTTTTGCAAGGTTAACGGCTTCCGTTTGCTTCTCGGCAGCCTGTACACCCACCGCTTGCGCTTCGCCAGTATTGACTGCAACAGGTTCAACTAATATCGACTGTGCCTTAACGGCTTGTATGACCGCCACATGAGTGAACGGTTTAGATTGCTGTGATTTTTGCCACCACATATAAGCCAAAAAAGTGGCTAAGCAGGCAATGAGCAATATCGCCCACAAAAAATATTGTTTGTAGTTAGTATTTCTACGGCCAAACTCGCTGTCTTGTATGGCGGCTTTTACATGTTTGGGCGTTACCTGATATACATTCTCGGCAAATGCGGCCAGTAAGGACTTGTCGGCCAAAATATTGACACGCCGCACCAAGCCTTCTGCTGAAATGGATAGTTTTTTTACAGCGGCATCGGTAAATAAATGTGGCCCATGATACCCAGCGGCGCGTAAACGTAATATTAAATACTCGCCAATATCCTTGGTTTTCAATGGCTCTAAATGAAAGCTATGCGTAATGCGCTCACGCAGTTGGCGAATATGCGCTTGACTCAAATTAACATCAAGTTCGGGCTGACCAAACAACACGATTTGCAACAGTTTATCTTGCTTGGTTTCCAGATTTGAAAGTAGTCTGATTTCTTCTAGCGTCGCCAGTGGCATGCCCTGCGCTTCTTCTACAAAAATCACCACTTGCCGACCTTCGGCATGGCGATTGAGTAAGTGCGCCTGTAATTCCTGCATGACTTTTAGGCGATCTGCATTTTTTGGCAACTTGAGTTGCAACTCAAAAGCAATGGCGTGCAAGACATCTTCCGGCGCTACACTTGGGTTAGCGAGATAAATACTTTCGATTTTTTCAGGCAATATGGTTTGCAGCATGCGGCACAGCATGGTTTTACCGCTACCGACCTCACCTACCACCTTAATAATACCCTCGCCATTGGTAATAGCGTACACCAGTGCATCAAGCACCGCGCCGCGATTACCGCCCGAAAAGAAAAAATCCGTATTCGGGGTGATTTTGAATGGCGGCTCTTTTAAGCCGAAGTGTGGGTAATACAAATTTTTTCCGTTAGTCTTGTTGGGGGCGATATTCCTAGGACGATACTATTGGTGCAATCGCCTATTTTTCTTCTTGCGTGCTCATGCGGTTATACAACGTTGTACGATTTACACTGAGCAATTTTGCAGCTTGGCTTAAATTGCCGTGCGTCATTTGCATGGCGGCCTCAATGTAGGCTTTTTCCCAAGTTTTAAGTACGGCATCTAAGCTCACATTAGCTTGGCGCTGTAAATGACGCTGCGCTTGCGCTGTCATTCCGGCTTCATCATTAAAGCTTAACGGCTCATTGCTTGGCTCTGGTTCAGATAAATCAAACTCAGCAACAAGTTCTTTGGCGTTTAGTGTTTTACCTGCATATTTTGCAATCAACCGAATGACAATATTTCTAAGTTCACGCACATTGCCAGGAAACGTATAATCTAACCAGCGTGCCAGCGCCGTTGCATCTAACGCAAACGGTACCCGCCCAATCTGATTGGCATAAAACGCGATAAAATGCTCACGTAATAAATGTTTGTCTTCACCAAGATCTCTAAGTGGCGGTACATGTACGGCAAATACACTCAAGCGATGATATAAGTCTGACCTAAACTTGCCAGCCCGTACTTCAACACGTAAATCACGGTTGGTCGCCGCAACGATGCGCGCTAAACTTTTACGCGTTTGCGTTTCGCCGATGCGTTGGTACTCACCATTTTCTAACACGCGTAATAGTTTAGCCTGCAACTCTAAGGGCAACTCACCGATTTCGTCCAAAAAAAGCGTACCTTCGCCAGCATCTTCAAAATATCCAGTATGTGCTGCAATAGCGCCAGTAAATGCACCCTTTGCGTGCCCAAATAATATAGATTCAGCCAGTAACGGAGAAATTGCCGCGCAGTTAACCGACAAGTAAGGATGCAATAAGCGCTTACTAGCGTAATGAAAGCTTCCCGCAACCAGCTCTTTGCCACTGCCGGATTCGCCTTCAATCAGCACTGGAAACGGTGAGTCGGCAAACTGGGTAATTTGCATGCGCAAGGCTTGCATAGGCAAACTATTGCCCAGTAATCCGTCATGCTCTTGTTCAGCCATGACCTCGTTCAGCTCAACATCTTGCACTTTGAGTGCATTCAACAACATATCTTTGAGCTTATCGACATCACAAGGCTTGGCAATGAAATCAACCGCGCCTAATGACAGCGCGCGCTTCACGTTCACATCATCGCTTTGGCCAGACAAAACATGTATTTTAATCGTGGGTGAGTGCGCTAACAGCGCAGTAATCACTTTAAAACCTTCTTCAGGAGTATGTGGTGATGGAGGTAAGCCTAGGTCAACCAAGGCTAAAGCAGGCGGATGATCTAACTGCTGCAGTAAACTTTTTAGTTGTGCATGTGACTCAGCCACACTCACTTCAAAATACTTACTCAACACAAAATGCAAAGTGTCAGTGATTAATGGATCATCATCAATAATCATTAAAACGGGACGTAATGCCGCCATCAACAAAACCTCTACATAAAGTTATAAACAACTGCAATCAGTATCACTATAGCCTGAAAGGCTTTATGTATCAATTATTTTGGGTTATGTACATTTTTAAAGCGACCTTTGCAAAATGCAGTTTAAAGTATCCGCACGCGGCATACGTAGCAGCTTCCGTCACAGATAATGATCTTCGATAGCCATTGCGAAATGAGCAAAGTCTGCAATCAACGCATGCACTTTAATGCCACATTATCTTCATACCGCAATACGTGCCTTGAGATTGAGTTTATTGCAATAGATTAGACGCATCTGCGCCTGTAAGACAAACACTGACAAGCATGCGGAAAAATGTCTTACAAAAAATACAGACAATCTCCAATTGGTTATTTCCTTTAAAAAGCTCAGAGTACGCCTGACGCAACAATAGAAATATTTAATAAAAACAATGAATTGGGAAATGAAATGAATGTAATAGATATGATGTCGGAAATTAAGGATGCCAACCTCAACTATTTAATGCTGGCTCAACAGTTAATTCGTGCAGATAAAGCGACTGCAATCTTCCTTTTAGGCGTCAGCAAAGAAATTGCAGACCTACTGGAGGGCTTAAGTAACTTGCAGTTAGTTAAGCTTAGTGGCACGAACATGATGCTCGCTCGATTCCGCTTTGATGATAGCGCGATACTCGGCATGCTAACCAGTTACACAAAAGACCGTTCACAAGCCCATTTACATACTGCACTTTTATTGGCTGGCCAAGCTGCTGAAGTGATGGTTTAGTTGATTGATACAGAGTCCATGTGGCTGCTATTTAACTTATTAATACCAGCCTTACTGGTTTTAGCAGCACTTTACAAATTTTTATGCCTTGCGAAATTAAATCTAAGCAAATTAAATCTAAACAAATTAAATTTTAGATGGTTATCGCAAAAAATATTACCCGATTTACAAAACAGACGCATTACTGGCACTACTGAAAGTTAAGTATGAATATTAGACAATTTTTTGGCAAAAACTCACGCGAAGCGCTCAATATGGTGCGTATGGCGTTGGGTGAAGATGCGGTCATTCTCTCAAACCGTGCGGTAGATGGCGGGAATAAAATCATGGCATTCAAAGAGGAGGACCTCAATGCCATGGTCGATAATGAATCCTATCGCCGCCACATAACAGGCGATGAGAGCAGTGAAACCTCCGCATTATTGTCTGTACTTAATAAAAAGGTTGAGGGATTTCATACCAACCAAGCTGAGCCTTTTAAAGCAGAGTTTGATGAACCCGTAGAAATTGTTAAACCGTCACCACCTGTTCAGGCTGCCACTAGACCTGTTCAGCCAACACCAGCGCCAATACAAGAAGTCGCCAACCAGCAGATGACAGAGATGCTGAGCGAAATGCGTAATATGCGCAGTGTGATCGAATCGCAACTCACCACGATTGCCTGGGGCAATATTCAGCAACGTGACCCAGTTAAATCTCAAATTTTAAACGCATTATTATCTGCGGGTTTTAGTGCATCCTTAGCTCGGTTGTTAGCCGAGAAGATGCCGGCTAACCTCGATGCTGAAAAAGCAATGGCTTGGATTAAATCTATCCTGAATAGAAACTTAGACACCATCGAAACTGAAACAGAAGTGCTGGATCAGGGTGGCATATTTGCCTTGATTGGGCCTACCGGTGTAGGTAAAACTACAACCACCGCCAAGCTTGCAGCACGTTATGTGATGAAGCACGGCACGCAAAACCTAGGCATCATCACCACAGATGCGTATCGTATCGGCGGTCACGAGCAACTCAGAATCTATGGCAAGATTTTAGGCGTAATGGTGCATGCGGTAAAAGATGAAGCCGATTTAAAAATTGCGCTCAACGAACTTAAAAACAAACACACGATTTTGATTGATACGGTAGGTGTAAGCCAGCGCGACCGCATGGTGGCAGAGCAAATCGCCATGCTCTCTAATAGCAACAACCGCATTAAAAAACTGTTATGCCTGAACGCAACCAGTACCGGTGAAACGCTGACAGACGTGATTAGAGCCTACAAAGGTAAAGGTTTGGATGGCTGCATTATTACCAAGCTTGATGAAGCAGCCACTATCGGTAGCGCGCTCGACGTGATTATCAGAGGCAAGCTCAAACTCTATTACGTAGCCAACGGGCAACGTGTGCCAGAAGATATTCACATGGCGAACAAACCGTATTTGATTCAGCATGCATTAAAGCCAAATACTACGGCCAATCAACCGTTTCAGCTTCAGCCTGAAGAGTTGCCGCTTATCATGGGCAACGTTGCTCAGACTGCAAGTAGTAAACATGCGTCTATAGCTGCAAATTAGTCATGGCTGACTTTCAAAATGATCAAGCAGCTGGACTGCGCCGTATTATGGCCGCCCCAAAACCAAGAGTGGTTTCTATCATTTCGGCCTCTTCTATCTCACCTTCATCAACGCAGGACCAGCCGCGGATGATGACTAACTTAGCCGCGTCTATTCGCAGCCAAGGCTCTGAAGTGTTGATTATGCATGCCTCGCATACGTCACGCGGGGCCAGTTATGAAATGGACCAGCTACCGACGCTGTTTGATGTTGCCAACGAAACAGCTACTTTATCCGATGCCATTAAAAATACCAGCCACGGCTTATCTGTCGCTAAATTGCTGCATGAAAATCAAGTCAAAATTCCGCTGGATAACGATGCAGGGGTTGTACTTAACGGTATATTTGATGAGTTATCGCGTCAGTATGAAATTGTATTGGTCGATGCAACCTTAAACAATGCACAATTGTTGCCATTAAAAACCCTGAATGAAAGCGAGATTTTGATCCAGCTCACACGAGACCCTGAATCCATTAAAAATGCTTATACGCTCATCAAGCAGATCTGTAGCCAATTAGGCAGACGGTCATTCGGGATTATTGTGGATGATGCAACAGAGGCGCAGGCGAAGGTTGTTTTTAAAAATATATCCGAAGTCGCAAGGCGCTTTATGCAAATTGAGCTGGAATTCTTTGGTGCGATTCCAAACGATGTGCATCTGAGTAAAGCGGCAAAGCTTGGCCGCTCGGTGGTTGATGCATTTCCAATGGCTGCTGCCTCTACGGCTTTAAAACAGATTGCACAGCGCTTGGATTACAAGCATGATTTTGCCGCTAACATCAAACACTAGGACGCCGTTATTTAAAGGCTGCAATCAAGTTTGACTTGATCCGGCTTCAGAGATAACAGCCTTAAAAAGTTTAAAATAATCCCCCTATATTTGCACATCAGTCTATGATGAACCCACGTTAGTGAAGGCAATAAGCCTAACCAAACTCAGACGTCACGTGTCACTTGTATCAGCATGTGTGACCGATCATTTTAATGCTGATAATTTTAGGAGAAACACCATGGCTAAAGGACAGATACGCGGTAATAAGGAAACAAAAAAACCCAAGAAGAGTAAAGATGTTGTGGTGCCATCTGGATCTATCATTCCGATGAAATCTAGCGTGCCAGCAAAAAAGTAAGCATTAGCGCAAATATTGATTAAATCCCGCGAGAATATCCGTAGGGCGACTTATTGACTCAGTTGTTAAATAAATTGCAAAGGCATTACCTCGCAAGTAAATGCATACTTGATGGCGTAATGCCTTTTAGTTTTTGAAGCGACTCTAGCTAGGCTAAATCTGAAAATTCCTGCGTCATCGCTTCTTCAACATGATAGTAGTGATCAGCAAACCACACCGTCATATCTTCGGCACTATGTATCGCAGTATCGCGATATTGATATTCACAAACTAAGTTATTTTCCTCATCCACAACTTGATAGATTGTCATTTTTCGCCTCTCGTTGAAATTTGCACTTAGTACTTATTACATCGGCAGGCTTGGATAAAGCTTAAGCGCCTTATGCAAGTTAATTCAGCCTAATCAGCGAATAACGCAATTAAATGGCTGAGGAAAATAGTCATTCTTAGCCTATTTATAAGGACTACGGGTAGTGCTTATCGTGAAGCGCTTATTGGGAACGGATGGATGCTCTGCGTTTTAATCAGGCAATATACGGTTGAACCATGCTCTATGCGCATATCAAGTAAGGCTTTGGCGGTAATTTCTACAATCAGTTCAGCGCCCCCAATATCGACTGAAACTAACATTCTGGTGCCCACATGCTGTATAGCAGAAACGGTGCCGACCAGTTGGTTTTGTATGGAAATTTCCTCTATTTTTCCTGTAGATAAAGCGATATTAGAGGCGGCGATGGTGACTGATAGTTGGCTACCGATCGCCGCATTCATTGGCGGCATGCTGATTTTCTGCGGACCGATTGTTGCAGCCGTGTAACCATAATTTGGATGATGTTCACATATCGTGGTGTGCAGTACGTTTTCCAGACCGAGTGATTGTGCTAATGCCAGCACTTGTTCATCATGAATGACCTCTTGAAACTTGCCTACGGCCAATAGCTTGCCTCTATCAAGCATTGCAATTTGTGAGGTGAGATAAAGAATTTCATCAATCGCATGACTGACGTAAATCATAGGGATGTTTATTTCATCTTTCACACGCCGTAAAAATGGCAGTATTTGATGCTTTAAACGTACATCCAATGACGCTAATGGTTCATCGAGTAACAATAGGCGCGGTGATGTCAGCAATGCGCGCCCTAAGGCGACACGCTGCTTTTCACCGCCTGAGAGTTGATGTGGTTTTTGCGTTAGCAAATGTCCGACTTCCAATAGATCAACTATCTTGGAAAATTCTAACCGTTGCTCTTTTTTCGCCAGACAATTAAAACCATAATTTAGATTATCACGTACGTTCAAGTGTGGAAATAATCGGCTATCTTGAAACACGATGCCGATACGACGCTTATGCACGGGCACATTGATGCATTTTTCGCTATCAAATAAAACTTGGCGGTCTAGCATTAGGCGCCCGCTAACAGGTTGAATTAGACCGGCTATGACGCTCAATAATGTACTTTTACCAGCACCAGAAGGGCCATATATCCCGGTTACACCTTGATCTTGCAGGGTCATCTCTACATCTAGCGCAAAGTTTTGTCGTTGATAGTGAACGTGTATTTCCATTGCTTAATGACTAACACTCTTGGTATTTGGTCTTAGGGTATAAATTAACAGTAATACTACAAATGAAAAAATCAGCATCATCGCGGATAGTGAATGCGCCTGTGAGTACTCAAAGGCTTCAACATGGTCGTAAATTTGTACTGAAACGACGCGTGTCACCCCAGGAATGTTGCCACCGATCATCAACACAACACCAAATTCACCAACCGTATGCACAAATGTCAGAATGATTGCAGTCAGAATGCCGGGCCATGACAAGGGAACAACAATCGTAAAAAAAGTGCGCCTCATTGAAGCACCTAAACTTGCCGCAGCGTCGAGTAAGTTTTTTCCTACGGATTCAAACGCATTTTGTAACGGTTGCACCATGAATGGCAGAGAGTAAATGACCGAAGCCACGACCAAGCCCTTAAACGTAAATGGCAATGCCTGCCAGCCTAGCGCACTTAAAAAATGACCGACAGCGCCTTGTGGCCCCATGGCTAATAAAAAATAAAAACCTAGCACTGACGGCGGCAATACCAAAGGTAACGCAACAAGGGCACTTACCACCCCTTTAGACTTTGAATGTGTGCGAGCAAGCCACCATGCAAGTGGTGTAGCAAGCAATAACAAAATCAAGGTCACGACACTCGCTAACTTGATTGTTAAGAATATAGCCTGTAGATCAGCGGGATTTATATGCATAAAGGATACATGGCGTTGTGGGCTTAATTTGCTGGCTTAAAAGGTGCAGGCTTAAAGTTTAGGCTATTTAATAATAGCTTCATTAGGAAGTATAAAGCCATATTTCACCATGATTTTCCTTACCTCAGGGGTTGTCATCAATTGC
>CAINWC010000255.1 GCA_903854305.1 uncultured Pseudomonadota bacterium
TTATAAAGCCTAAACGATCACAATTTAAGTGCATTTGTAAAAAAACTTTAATTTAGGCACAATTTTTGCTAATAATTTAACCGTCCAATTTTGACGGGCATATTTATGCTGGTTCATTTCACACTAAAAACTAAATTTTTATCTTTTTTCGTCCTATCGCCAGTAGATGTGAAACAATAAGGAACAATAAAAATTTACATTACATTTTAGATCAATCATGTTCCAAACTTTGCCATTAATTTTAATTCTACTTATTAGCTCTGTGCTTGCTGTGGCGTTGTTTCGCGCGTTTCAGTTGCCTGCGATGCTGGCTTATTTCTTGGTAGGATTAGCGCTAGGCCCACATACTTTTGGATTATTGCCTGACACCAATGCAACCCGTGAGTTTGCTGAATTTGGCATCGTATTTTTAATGTTTAGTATTGGGTTAGAGTTTAGTTTGCCGCAGTTATACGCGATGCGAAAAAAAGTACTGGGCTTAGGTGGAGCGCAGGTGCTTATTACGCTTTTGGTTGTGATGGGCATTGCTAAGCTGACGGGCTTAGATTGGCCTGCAGCTTTTGTCATAGGCTCCGCTTTAGCGATGTCGTCTACGGCAATTGTTTCTAAAATATTAGCTGAACGCGTTGACTTAAACTCGCGTCATGGCCGCCTTAGCATAGGGGTGTTGCTGTTTCAAGATATTGCTGTGGTGCCTGTTTTAGTGCTTATTCCTGCTTTAGGCGTGGCGGACGCTAATTTAACCATGGTGCTTGGTCTGGCTTTGTTAAAGGCTGCTGCCATGCTGTTATTTCTATTTACAATTGGAAAGTGGCTCATCAACCCGTGGTTCAACTTAGTAGCCAGTCAGCGCTCGCGTGAGTTGTTTGTGATGAATGTGCTCATGATCACCTTGCTATTGGCGTTTGCTACAAAGTTAGCGGGCTTGTCTTATGCATTAGGTGCGTTTATTGCAGGGATGCTGATTTCAGAAACAAAATTTCGTTATCAGGTGGAATCTGATATTTCGCCGTTTCGCGACATTTTGCTCGGACTCTTTTTTATTAGCGTAGGCATGCTGCTTGATCTGCAACAAATCTTTAACAATATTGGCTTGGTGCTGTTGATTTTGGTCGGATTCATTTTATTCAAAGCGGCAATCGTGGCTTTGGTGGTTAGATTAGTGAAATACGAAACCGGCGTAGCGATTCGCACCGGCTTGATTTTGGCGCAAGCAGGCGAATTTAGCTTTGTGATTGTAGCGTTAGGTGTAGAGCAAAAGCTCATCACTGGGCCCGCATTACAGCTTATTCTCGCCGTTTCTTTACTTTCCATGGTCATTGCCCCCTTTCTTATTCAATACAATGGTCGCATCACAAGGCGGTTGGTGAGCAGTTACAGTCGCAATAGCGGCCAAGTGGTACAAGACATAGACGATGTTGGTAAGCACTTACATAACCATGTCATTATTTGCGGCTACGGGCGAAGCGGACAGTATTTAGGCAGATTTCTAAAAGAAGAAAATATTCCTTTTGTTGCACTGGATATTGACCCGGCGCGGGTGCTGGAAGCGGCGGCGGCAGGTGAAAATGTGATGTTTGGCGATGCGGCGCGTCGCGTCGTGTTGGAGGCGGCTGGCGGTGCGCGCGCTAAAGCATTAATTATTAGTTATGCCGATAATCGCGCCGCAATGAAGATTTTGCACATTGTGCAAGAGAGCTATCCTCAACTGCCGGTGATTGTACGTACTGTAGACGATTCCAACATGGAAGCCTTGCGTGAAGCCGGCGCGGCCGAGGTGGTACCGGAGATTTTAGAGGGTAGCCTGATGCTGGCCTCGCATGCCCTTATGTTGCTGGGCGTGCCACTCAACAGGGTCGTCAAACGCATTCGTATCTTTCGTGAAGAGCGTTATAAGTTATTTAGAGGTTATTTCCATGGTATTTCTGATGCTGAAGATGAAGACATAGAAAAACAACAGGTGCGGCTACATTCTGTGATTATTTCAGCGGGTACCTTTGCCATTGGCAAGCGCTTGGCTGATATACATTTAGAAAATTTCAATGTAGAAGTTAAATCCATCCGCCGCCCGAATTCGAACGGTACAGAGCCCACCAATGAAAGCCTGCTTGCTGAGGGCGATGTGATTGTGCTGCTTGGGCATCCTATAGGTTTGACCAATGCCCAAAATGCTTTGTTGATAGGCCGTGTGGCACTTAAATAAGTTTTAAGAAGCAAGTTTAGACAGTCAGTTGAAAGTACAAATGAAAAAACACGTAATGATTATCGGCGGCGGCATTGTTGGCTGCATGACCGCAATGGAATTAGTCAATCGTGGCTGCCGCGTCACTATTGTAGAACGCAACCAGATTGCCAGCCAAACCTCAGGCGAATCTTCTTGGGCTGGTGGCGGCATCATCTTTCCATTGCTGCCTTGGATGTATTCCGAACAAGTCAATGCGCTCACCAACAGCGGTGCAAATTTCTATCGTGAACTTAGTGATCGTTTGCAGCGTGAAACAGGCGTAGATGCCAATTTTGAGCAATCAGGTTTTTTACTGCTACCAACGTTCGATACCGAAGCCGCGCAAACTTGGTGTGCCGCTAATCAAGTGCCAGTACAAGCAGTAAAAGCCTCCGCATTCGGCGTGCAATCAATCAGTGGTGAAGATGCGCTTTGGTTACCAACTATCTGCCAAATTCGTCCGCCATACCTCATGCAAGCCATGCGTCAGTGGTTAGAACAAAACAACGTCACCATGCTGGAACATACGCAACTCATGCCACTGCAACAAACGGCTGTGTTAAGCGAGTGGCAAACGGTTAGTGGTGAAACCTTAAGCGCAGATCAGTTTGTTGTCACCTCTGGCGCATGGAGCTTCGATTTACTTAAAGAAACTACGGCAAAGCTCAATATCAAACCCATGCGCGGGCAGATTCTGCTTTATAAACCACAAAAAAATCTCGAACAAATGGTCTATCGAGAAGGCTTTTACATGATCCCGCGCCGTGATGGCTATTTGCTGGCCGGCAGTACACTGGAAGATGTTGGTTTTGAGGCCGCCGTGACACAAGCGGTGCGAGATGAAATTAGCGCAAAAGCAGAAGCGATTATGCCAGCGCTAAAAAATGAACCTATTGTCAATCATTGGAGCGGCCTGCGGCCTGGTACGCCAGAAAACTTACCTACTATTTCAGCGCATCCAACGATTGAAAACCTCTATCTGAATACAGGACATTTTAGATATGGTTTAACCATGGCACCAGCCAGTGCAAGGTTGGTAGCGGCCTTGATGTCAGGTGAAAAGCCTCCGATAGACGCTGCTGCTTATGCCTGTATAAGCTAGGTTCTGTTATACCGGGTCTTGACGTGTGAACTGGGTGATGTCGTTCCTCAGTTCCACGAATAAGCTGGTGTGCGTGCAACTTGATCGCTTGCACATCATGTAAATTGCTTAACCAGCTTATTTCCCTGCATCTGCTGGCGCATCTACACTCTCAGCTGTTTTCAACTGCTCAGCGGCAACCGCCGCAGCGCTATTAATATCATTGGTCGCTTTATCAATAATCTGTTTAGGAATGGCCCCTACCTCAGCTGAAGCTTGTTTTTGTTTGTCACAAGCCGTAAATGTCATGACGCATATTGCACAAACTAGTAATAATTTAAACAACTTATTCTCCTAAATAGTTAGTTAAAGTAAGGTCGCAACTTAGGCAGCAACCCAGTCACCCGATTTACCACCATGTTTTTCTAGTAGTTTAATGTCGCTTATTTTCATGCCTCTATCAGCGGATTTGCACATATCGTAAATCGTGAGTAAGCCGATGCTTACAGCAGTCAGCGCTTCCATTTCTACACCTGTTTGTCCTGTGGTTTCGGTAGTGACGGTAATGGCAATCGAGGGAATCTTTTCGTCGATCTCAAACGTGACGGCTACTTTAGTGAGGTTGATGGGGTGGCAAAGTGGGATTAAATCAGGCGTGCGTTTAGAGCCTTGAATCGCGGCGATGCGGGCGATGCCAAGTACGTCACCTTTTTTAGCGTCGCCGTTTTTAATGAGTTGTAGTGTGGCAGGCTGCATGCTGATGATGCCGCTGGCAACTGCAATGCGCCTTGTATGGGCTTTGTCGCCTACATCTACTATGTGCGCTTGTCCGCTGTTATCAAAGTGGGTGAGTGTGTTGGTTGATGTTTTTGTCGTTGTATTCATACGCGTGTTTTGCCCAATTTTTTACTTTCTATTAACAAATCCTGCTGAACTAGAATCATAAAGCTATTATCATAATAACAATGAAATTAAAGAATATTGTAATTGCAGTTTTATTGACAACAAATTTAGGGGCAAATGTCGCGAGGGCGAATGATTTGCCAGAACTAGGCGATGTTTCGCAAACAGTGCTTTCACCCTTGCAGGAGAAAGCCATTGCCGAACAGATTTTACGTGATGTTGCCGTTAGCAATGAAGTCGTACAAGACCCGGAAATTACCGCTTATTTGCAGGCTTTAGGCACCAGATTAGTTTCTAGCAGCCCTGACAGCCAATTAAAGTTTAACTTTTTTGTGGTGCAGGATAACTCAATCAACGCTTTTGCCATGCCAGGTGGCGTAGTGGGCGTGCATACGGGTTTGATTTTGGCGGCCAATAGTGAATCTGAATTAGCCAGTGTGTTGGGCCATGAAATAGGCCACGTTACACAACACCATTTGGCACGCATGCTGGCTTCGCAAAAATACGATACATTCAAAAATATCGCGGGTATTGCGCTGGCTTTATTAGTGGCGCGTGCCAACCCGCAGCTAGCCAGCGGTGCGCTCACTACTGCATCTGCCGTTGGCGTGCAAAATCAGTTAGATTACACCCGCGAACATGAGCGCGAGGCTGACCGTATCGGCTTACAGATATTAGATAGCGGTGGTTTTGATGTGCGGGCGATGCCGGCTTTTTTTACCACATTACAGCGCGGTACGCGTTTTGCTGAAGGCGGCGCACCTAGCTTTTTACGCACTCACCCACTCACCAGCGAGCGTATTGCAGATGTGGCGAATAGAGTGGAGCAGATGCCATATAAGCAGGTGCCTGATAGTGTTGAGTTTAAATATGTGCGCGCTAAATTACTGGCAAACAATGGTGCGGTTGAAACTAACATTCAGGTGTTTGAGCAAAATATTAGCGAACATCGTTATACCAATGAGGCGGCAGAGCATTATGGTTTGGCCGTGGCTTATTTACGTAATAATGCTTTTTCTCAGGCTGAAAAAGAGATTGCATGGCTGAAAAAAAATGCACCGGTACATCCGATGATTGAAAATTTAAGCGCACGTTTGCAAGTGGCTAAAAATAATCCGCAGCTAGCTGCCAGGCAATATGCAGCCGCTTTGAAGTTATTTCCGGATAACCGTGCTTTGATTTACGGATATGCAGATCACTTTTTGGCGATCAAACAGGCTGATAGCGCGATTCAGCTCGTTAAAGAAAAGTTAAGTTTGTATCCGGATGATGCGTTTTTTTACGATGCGCTGGCGAAAGCCTACACCATGCAAAATAAAGTATTACTTAGCCACCAAGCGCTTAGTGAAGCGTATTATAGAAAATATGACCTTGCGCGGTCTATTGAGCAAATGGAGCTGGCGACTAAAGCGAATGATGGTGATTTTTACCAAAAATCAATTGTTGAAGCGCGCTTAAGAGAGCTTCGTCGCATGATGGGCGATGCTAAAAAAGGATGATTGGATATAGATTATGCAACGTAGAAATTTTCTAAACTTATTGCTAGGAGCCGCATCTTTAATGTTGATGCAGCCGCTAAGTGTCTTAGCTACGCTTTGGAATAAAGCAGCATTTGAA
>CAINWC010000256.1 GCA_903854305.1 uncultured Pseudomonadota bacterium
AATTTTCTTCAAAAAAATAACGACAAAAAAGCGAAAAACCGCAAAAGACAATCCTAAATAAATATAACTGTTAAACGAGAAAGAAAAAGTGAAAGTGACACAAAAAGAAAGCGCACTCAATAAAAAAAATACCAGCTGGTCAGGTCGGTTTAATGAACCTGTTGCCGAGTTAGTGAAGAAGTACACCGCATCCGTTGGATTCGACCAACGCTTGGCAGTATTTGATATTCAGGGCTCCATTGCCCATGCGCAAATGTTAGGCGCACAAAAAATCATCAGTCTTGACGATGTTAAATCGATTGAAAATGGCTTGGCTGAAATTTTGCAAGAAATTGAATCTGGCACATTTGAATGGCTGTTAGATTTAGAAGATGTGCATTTGAATATTGAAAAACGCCTCACCGATAAAATTGGCGACGCAGGTAAGCGCTTACATACCGGCAGAAGCCGTAACGACCAAGTGGCAACAGATGTTAGGTTATGGTTGCGTGCCACCACCGACCAAATAACTGCCAGTTTGGCAAACTTACAATTAAGTCTGCTAGATCTAGCAGAAGCACATTTTGACACCATCATGCCGGGCTTTACACACCTGCAGGTCGCGCAACCAGTCACGTTCGGCCATCATTTAATGGCGTATGTTGAAATGCTTAAACGTGATGTTGCACGCTTTAACGATTGTAGAACGCGGATTAACCGTTTGCCGCTCGGTGCGGCAGCATTGGCTGGTACCAGCTACCCGATAGACCGTGAAATGGTGGCTAAAACGCTAGGTTTTGATGGTGTATGCGAAAACTCATTGGATGCAGTGTCTGATCGTGATTTTGCGATTGAATTCACCTTTGCAGCTTCGCTAGTGATGACGCATTTATCTCGGTTGTCTGAAGAGCTTATTTTGTGGAGTTCGCCACGTTTTGCCTTTATTGATATTGCCGACCGCTTTTGTACGGGCTCATCTATCATGCCGCAAAAAAAGAACCCCGATGTACCAGAATTAGTGCGCGGCAAAACTGGCCGCGTCTATGGTCATTTAACCGCCTTGCTCACGCTGATGAAGGGTCAGCCACTTGCTTACAATAAAGACAATCAAGAAGATAAAGAGCCGTTGTTTGATACGGCTGATACTTTATTGGTAACGCTAGAAATTTATGCAGATATGTTGCGTTTGCCTGTCGTTGAAAATGGCATAGTGGTTAAAAAAGGCTTTGTGGTCAATAAAGAAAATATGCGCCAAGCTGCATTTGAAGGCTATGCAACCGCGACAGACTTAGCCGATTATTTAGCTAAAAAAGGCATGCCGTTTAGAGATGCACATGAAGTAGTGGCGCTTGCTGTGCGTTACGCGGTCGATAAAAAAGTGGATTTGAGCGAGTTGCCACTGGCGACACTGCAACAGTTTTCATCTGAAATTAGCGATGACGTTTATGTGGTGCTGACACTTGAAGGATCGCTCAATAGTCGTAATCATATTGGCGGCACAGCGCCAGTACAGGTAAAGGCGGCAATAGTGCGCGCTAGAAATGGTATAACCCCCCAATAGGGCATTGATTGCTGCATACAAGCAAAAATTTAAAGCGAAAACGCCAATAAATGAAACCGTATTTTCATTTTTTATGTATTGAGTTATGGCTTTTACTGGTTGGACTCATGCTGTCCACTAATATTATGGCTAATGACGTTGCGCCTTTAACTAGCTCGCAGAAAAATACCGAAAATTCAGCTATTGCACCAGACCAAGCGGTTGAGGTCGCCTTACCAGAGCAAGCTTCAATGACTTGGTCGTTGCAGCCCGGAGAGAGTTTGAATGATGTTGCTCGCTTGTTTTCCCTAGAAACAAACATATGCAACAGCTATTTGTCGCAAAGTCGATACAATTAAGCCGAGAAACCCGGCTAAATCCAGTGGTTGCCTCTAGTTTAGTAGATGAGATTACGATTCCCGACATCAAATTGCTGTCAGCGCAAAGTGGCAACCATAAGCCTCTTCATATGTCGCGGCATAAGGTTGGAGATACTGCAAAAGTTGATGCCAGTACAACAGCAGATTCTAGCTTTCATGATTTAGTAAAAAGAAACATTTTCTTTAACGCTGAAGTAGAAAAGCTCAGTGCGAAATTAATACAATTACAACAATTACTTATTGGAATTAACGTTGATGTGACGCGCGTTGTGAATGCTGCTTTGCATGACTCTACGCCAGTCATTGAGTCTACATCAGCGCCATTAACTCACTTGGAACAGATTAAACCGGCCACTGAAGAAAAAATAACAACAAGCACTGCGGTTCAAATGCCGGCAAAGGTAGTGACGCCAGTGCTGGCATCAGCAACGGAATCAAACGCTGAGCGACCTATCTCAAGGTATTTAATGATGCTGTTTTTGCCGCTACTTTTAGTGATAACCATTTTTACTGGAAAGGCGATATATTCCCGCCGACAATCAAAAAAGGCGCATCAAGTTTCTGCTGGCGGTGATGCATCGTTAGTGAAAAAGTCGGTTGACAATGATGGTCCAGTTGACGATTCTCATGCATATTCATTGAATGGGGCTGGTTTTTCAATGGTCAAAAATGCGTATATGGGCAGTTTGGCGGATGCAGATGATCAAGCAACAGAATATTCCGACGCCAAAGAAGAGGGTGAGTTAGTATTAGAGCAAGCCCTCATTTATGTTGGTTTACACCGTGTAAACGAAGCCATTGCGCTTTTAACAACATATATTCAAGCAACGCCGAAAACAGCATTGCATCATTGGCTCTATTTGTTAGATATTTATCGGGATAACAATCAAAAGAAAGAATTTTTGCAGTATGCAAAGCAATTGCATGAAAGTTTTAACGTCATGCTACCGCAATGGGAAAAACCATCCTTGCCGAAGGTAATCGCCTCAAGCCTGGAGGAGTTTACCCACATTTCCGCAAAAGTAACGCAATTATGGGCCAGCTGCGAAAAAGAATCTAAAACACTGGCGCAAACAAAAGGTTATTTAGATCAGTTGTTAATGGATAATCGTGACAGCAAGCGTACAGGCTTCAGTATGGAAGTATTTCAAGAAATCATGGTGTTGCGAGATATTTTAGATGTGCGTGAAAAGCTTGAAATTGAATAAATTTAAACACTTAAACTAAAAATAGTTCAAGTAACTCATTTAAAAAGCGCTGTCCTAATAAAGTTGGTTGCATATTGCCATTTTCAATAGCCAGTAAGCCTTTGTTCTGCGCTTTTTTAATGGCGGCTTCAAGCTGGTATATGTTTAAACCCGTGCGTTGCTGAAATAAATCTACAGGTACACCACCTACTAAGCGCAAAGCATTCATCATAAATTCAAAACCAAGCTCATCTTGGCTAATCATCCATTCACGTTCAACGGCATTGCCTTGTAAGGCTTGCTGCATATAGGCTTTAGGGTGCTTTGGGCGAACCTCTCGGGTGATTTTGTAGTGGTAGCTTAATTTGCTTTGCGCACCGGCACCTATGCCTAAGTAATCGCCAAACTGCCAATAATTAAGGTTATGTTTCGCTTGTTTACCTTTTTTAGCGAAGGCAGAGGTTTCATAATGCTCATAGCCGTTTTGCGCTAACAATGCCTCAATTTCAACTTGCATGTCGCTACTGGTGTCATCATCCGGCAAGCTCGGCGGCGTTCGGTAAAATGGCGTATTGGGCTCTAACGTTAAATGATAAAACGATAAATGTGCAGGGCTTAATTTCACTGCAATTTCAGCATCTCGCATGGCATCTGTAAGGGTTTGATCAGGTAAGCCATACATCATGTCGCAGTTCACTTGTTCAAACGTACTAAGTGCCAACTCTACTGCGGCATAAGCTTGCTCGCTATCATGAATGCGGCCCAGCGCTTTTAGATAATCACTGTTAAAACTTTGAATACCGAGTGAGAGCCTGTTCACCCCAGCTTGTTTATAACCCACAAAATTTGCGGCATCCACAGTACCGGGGTTAGCTTCTAGCGTAACTTCTGCATCAATCTCTAACGGCGTTAGCATACGCACATGGCTCAAAATGCGGTCTATTGCTTCAGCTGAAAACAAACTAGGCGTACCGCCACCAAAAAATACGCTTTTTATTTTACGACCCCACACTTTGGGCGTGGCAAGTTCCAAGTCTGCAATCAGCGCATCTACATAAGCGCTTTCAGGAATCACCCCATTTTTATTGCGACTTTCATGTGAATTAAAATCGCAATACGGACATTTTTTTACACACCATGGAATATGGATATATAAAGATAATGGTGGCGAATTTGTCAGGCCAGACAGCGTTGCACCACCCGCTAACGGTGCTACGGTATTGATTGGCTTTAGGTTAAAAGCAACTTCAGCTTTAATTTCAATGATTTTTTTGATAAGGATTCACCAGCGTATCAATAAGTTGATGCAAAGCTTCTCGCATCTGTGTTTCACTGACTTCCATCAACAAGCCGTCTTCAAGCGCATCTTGGGCAATTTGTTTGATTTCATCAAAGTTTTCTGTCATGACTTTAACTTTTTCGGTGCATGCAACCACGCTGCCGTCATCACGCACCCATTTTGGCCATGCTTGATTGTTAGGTTTAGTCATTAGTCTAGCTTTTCTAGTTTTTGCAATAATTTCGCCATGGCATGTCCACGGTGACTGATGCGGCTTTTTATTTCCAGCGACAGTTCGGCGATGGTTTTGCCCGTTTTAGCATCTAGAAAAAGCGGGTCGTAACCAAAGCCGTCATGACCGCGATATTCGCTTAAGATTTCACCGGCCCATTGACCTTCAGCAATGATGGGCTCTGGATCATGCTCATGGCGCACAAGCACGATGACGCAGTAAAAATGCGCGTGACGATTTTTTTTATCACCCAGTACTTCAAGTAGTTTTTGGTTGTTGCGCTCATCCTGATTCATATTTGAAGTGTTTTGTTCATCTGCATAGCGTGCAGAACGCACACCTGGTGCGCCTTGCAGGACATCGACACATAAACCAGAATCATCTGCCAGTGCAGGCAAGCCTGTATGTTTGCTGGCGTGGCGCGCCTTAGCCAGCGCATTTTCAATGAACGTATAAAAAGGTTCTTCGCACTCCGGCACGTTAAAGTTAGCCTGCGGGATCACTTCAATTTGCAAGGGTGAAAGAATATGCTGAATTTCGCGCAACTTGCCTTTATTGCCTGTAGCAATGACGAGTTTACTAAACATTTAACGCCAATTTTTGCATGTTGATGAGCTGCTCTATGCCATCGCGCGCCAAATCTAGCATAGCGTTCATCGCATCACGGTCAAATGGCTCGCCTTCTGCGGTGCCTTGCACTTCCACAAAGCCGCCGTCTGCGGTAATCACCACATTCATATCTGTATCGCAATCGGAGTCTTCTATGTAATCTAAATCAAGCACTGGCACGCCCTTGTATACACCTACTGAAATAGCCGCAACGGCTTGTTTGAGTGGGCTTTCAGTCAGTTTTCCGCTGGTTAGTAATGTTGAAATAGCATCATGAAGTGCGACATAAGCACCAGTAATGCTGGCAGTGCGCGTGCCGCCATCGGCTTGAATGACCTCACAATCGATTTGAATGCTACGTTCACCTAATTTGTCTAAATCAATAATCGCGCGTAGGGAGCGGCCAATAAAGCCGTGAATCTCTTGGGTACGGCCAGATTGCTTACCTTTGGCG
>CAINWC010000257.1 GCA_903854305.1 uncultured Pseudomonadota bacterium
ATCCTCAATATGTTGTTTAGGGTGTTGATGAAACTTTGTTAATGTTCGAGTATGGCACAACTTCGTCAATGATTTAGTTTAAATTTAATGTTTAATTGTTTAATGTAAATTTTTTGTTTAAAATAGATGGCACTATTTAGGTCTAGTTATTAGGAGTTTTTCGTGAGTTATTTAATTGATGCCGGGCGTGATGTTGTACCGGTGGAATATTTTGCTGCAAAAGATAATGCAGGTTTGATTATGGTGGTGCCTAAACGATGTGGGCTTAGTAAAGCTAATTCAATAAAAATTGACGGCCTTGCGATGATCGCTATGAATGGGGGTGATATTTTGGCAATTACCATGCCGCCGCTAACATCCGAATTGCGTGATCAGTTAGTTCATCTTGCGTCTCAAGGTTCTAAATTGCATGTAGGTGAGTTTATGGCTCGCGGTCTTGTGGATGCTTATTCTTTGGATATTATTATTTAATTGAAAGATTTATATGGACGCGTTAGCACATAGACTTGCTGTAGGACGAAGGTTCTCTGCGCGCATTGCAGATGGTGATGCAGTGTTCCTGGCTGGGCTGGATGGCGTTGTTGCATTGCCATATACGGTTTCTGGTGGGATTGATAAGCCGATGTCTGGCCCTAACCTTTTTATCTTGCTTCAGGTAATGAAAGATAAGGGCTGGTCTGATTCTAGGTTTTTTACGGCTGACCAGGTTGAAAAGTCTGGTTGGGAAGTTAAGCCTTTAGCTACAAGCATTCGATTGCAATATTTGGTTTCAACTGGACCCGATGGCTTGCCGTTAGTGTCGCCTGCGTCTAAGGTTTTTCAGGTGTTTAATGCCAGTGATATTGATGGTGTTCCTGCTGTTGAGCCAAGCGTGCGAGTTTCGTATGAAGGCGTTATTAAAATAGGAGATACACTTCGTTATAGCGAGTCCGCTGCCGTAAAAGCTGGCTTTGAAGACTGGTTTCAATCAGTTGAGAATTTAGATCTAATTTCTCAATCAGGTTTGCATTTAACGTTGGGTTTAGCCTCTTTATTAGTTGAAGTGCAGACGGGCATTAATTTTAATAAAGATAATGCACAGTATTTATCTTATTGGGTGCAAATGATAGAGGCCGATCCTTTGTCATTTTTTCAGGCAGTAAACGATGCTGAGAAATTGGCTGCTTCGGTCATGGTTCAAGTGCAAGCTCGGGCAGTCGAGATTAATGCTTTGTTAGAAGTTTCAGAAAATTCAAATGAGAATAAGAGGGATGCTGATATGGCTCGTAAGAATACAGGTGCTAATCGAGTTGCGCGGTTGTTTGCAGAGCGTGAAGCGGTGCTGGCAGTGCCATTTGACGATAAAGAACGTGCGGTGGCGCTCGGGGCTAGGTGGTCGCCAGTTCAAAAGCTTTGGTTTGTGCCTGCTGGGCTTGATGTCAATAATTTTAAAGAATGGGATCCGCGTGCGCATGTGTTGGGTGCGGTGGCTAGTCGTGATATGTTGCTGGACGAATTTCGCGATGCGATGAATTCGTTGGGGTTGGATGCGTCGGGTGATATTAAAGATGATGGCAAGTGGCATAACGTTTCAGTGGATAGTAAAAATGGTAAGAACTTATCGGGTTCATATATTTTAAGCATGGATGGCGGCCGCGATGGTGATGCTATTGGTACTATCTTAAATAAACATACTGGTGAGCAATTTACTTGGACACATAAGGGCGCCTTGCTGACACCAGAGCAGCGTGCGCGTATGCGTGCAGATGTGATTGCGCGTGAAGAGATTGCGACGCGCGAGGCTTTGGTTTTGCAAGATGTGGCGGCTGGTCATGCAAATGAAATTTGGGCGGTTGGTAAGGATGCTTCACAACATGATTATGTGGTTAAGAAAGGTGTTAACGATGTTGATGATATTTTTCGGCAGGTGCCTGGTGAGGTGTTGTTGAAGTATTCTGAATTTAAAAGCGAGACGGGCACTTCAGTTATTCGTGCATCTGAAAATTATTTGCTTGTTCCTATGCACAATGAGGCTGGCGAATTGCGGGCGTTACAGGCTATTAATGCGGACGGTTCAGTAAAGAGCTTTATGCGCGGCGGGCAGAAAAAAGGCACGATGTTGGTTATAGGGGCGGCGTCTTTTAATGATGCGGTTAATAGCAATTCTCTCACCAGTGGTGAGAGTTTTGGCTCTATGTTAGCTTACGCGGAAGGTGTTGCTACTGGGGCTTCTTTTAATATGGCTTCTGGTATGCCGGTTGTGGTGTGTTTCGATGCGGGCAATCTTGAGACTGTGGTTGCGCAAACGGCGTGGAAATTACCTGTTGGTTTGAATGTTGTGATTGCGGCGGATAACGATCAGTTTTATGTAGAGCGTGCGATGGGGTTTCTCTCGGATAAGTTAGGCTTGAATCCACATGTTGATGGTGGCCAAGTTTTTAAAGTGTTAAGCGGTTTAAATGAAAGCCGCGAGGTGTCTTTAGGTGAGGCGGTTGCTGATGGTGAGTGGCATCTATCAGCTAAAGGTAATTACCGTATTTCTACGGAACATTATGATGTTGGTGATACTGTTAGGTCGGTTAAGGTTGAGGTTGTGCCTACTGGTGCGCGAGCGATGAGTTCGTTTTATGAGAACCGTGGTGTTGAGGCTGCCAGGACGGCAAAAATTGTAATTGAGGCTGTTGGTAGGGAGGTCGTGCTGGCTATTCCTACGTTTAGAGCGTTGGAGGGGAGGCCTACCGATTGGAACGATTTAGTTAAGCGAGAAGGTCTTTCTTCAGCGCGTGTTGATTTGGATCTGATAGAAGGGTTGGAGCTATCTAAGTTTAGGTCTGAGCGCGAATTGCCGGTTCTTGAGCGTGGGCGTGCTAGGTCGGTTGGGATTGAGCGGTAAATCGCCCGGCAATCGTCCCAAGCAAGACCCGTAAAATTAATGGAGAATTTCAATGAATTGGTCGTTTAGTTGCTTATTGTTTGTGGTCGCATTAGTGGGATGCTCCAAGGGTTCGTCGCTTGACACACCTTCGGGGAACTCGGTGCCGGAAATCATTGTTGGTATGGAGTCACGCGGCGAAATTCCTGTCCTTGATCGTTCGACTTCACTTGGCGGGGTGGATGCAGATAAAAATGGGATTCGGGATGATATCGACCGGTTGATCGCTGCACAGCATAAAGGTGTGGATGAAACCAAGGCGCTGCAACAGCTTGCACGCGCTCTTCAATACCGGCTTACGGCTGGAATAAGCACCAGAGAAGCAAAGAAAAGAGAGTCGGTTCACCTTGAACGTGCAATGAATTGCATGTCAATGCGGTTTGGTGAACACATGGATGAAATGGATCGTCTGTTCGATTTGCTCAGTAAATCTTCCGTCAATACCCGTGCACGGAAACTCGAAGAAGACCGGTTGGACGCTCTCGCGAGCGGAACAGTTATTGAGTCGAGTTACGAAAAAAATACTTGTGTTGATTGAGAGTGCCATGAAATCGTTAATTCTATTCATCGCCTCTGTGACGGTTGTTTTCGGTGCAACCGCCAGTGAATGCAAAATTGTCCCTGCGGCTAATAATAAGGCGGCAGGATTTTTTAATGGCATGTTGGTAACGGAAAAGGCCGCGAATTATTCTGCGGTAAAACTTTCGCTTTTAACGATGCACCCTGTAACGCTCTTCTATAACCAGACACAAGGGCTCACGCTTGATCTGTTGGAAACATACCAGCAACGGGTCGTTGAGGCGTATCCGGTGATGGCTGGTCGATACGATTTGATGGATGATATGTTATCGGCAAAAGGCTTGGTGTCACAACGGTTGATGGCTTCTGGCGATGCCGG
>CAINWC010000258.1 GCA_903854305.1 uncultured Pseudomonadota bacterium
ACTCCTAGTTAATTAAAAAGTGCTGGTTTTAGTTTTGTAAGTCGCAACCACCAGCAAAAATTGACTCGCTTCGTATTCTAGGGTATCAAGGCTCCCTAAGGACCGCACGGCCCCATTACAGCCTTATCCTACTACCACAGGCCCTAACGATTCAGGCAATGCGATATTAAGTATTTCACAAACATCAGCGAAACCGCATTGTACTTCCATGCCAAGATATTCAATATCTTCTGCGTCGAATTCTTTATAAGAGTCGTAACCCTGATCTTCACAAATTGCGTCTGCCATTTGTTTAACGTGTTTGATTCTGTTGTAAGCCATTTTCTGCTCCTTATTCTGATAAATTCATTACACGACCATCATATTCCATAAATGATACTTGGAACGGTACTAGTACTTCTTGGCCAACACGACCTTTGTCGTTGGCGTCTGACCAGCTATCTTTAGTCACATCAATAATAAAACAATCATAGCCTTTATTATCAATCTTTTTAACAACACCTTCGACAAAACAATCTTCACGGCCAATCATTGGTTTAAAATCATACGCACGGATGGTATCACCAACTTTAGCTACATTTGCATATTTTAACATTTTTGCTCCTTCTTATTCACTATAATAATAGTATAACAAATCGGTAATTTCTGGTCAACAGGTATTTGCCTGGTATAACCCATTGATTTTTAAAGGAAAAATGCTGAATTTCTGTGGGGTTTTTACAACAAACCGCGATTTTCGAGGGTTTTTAGTACTTTTTGGGCTGAATTAAACCAACTCCACTTAGCTCGTATCTTATCGCTATTGATTAGAGCTTTGTTAGACAGGGCTTCATATTTGTCATATGCTTGCCGCAGGCATTGTCTTATTGAATCTACTTCAGGCACAGCCCAGCTACCATAGTTGCCATCAACCGCTGGATAAAAATTACAGTAATCCTCGCATTCAATTGGTTGTATTTTATAATCAACAAACAATGTACTAGAGGAAATGTCACTTAAGAATTCTGTCTGAGCTGAATATTCGGTGGTAATGATAGGCAAGCCACAGGCTGCAGCTTCGATAATTGGCAATCCCCATCCTTCGGCTTTAGTTGGAAATACAAACACCGAAGAGGATCTATATAATTGCGCTATACTTTCTAAATCAGCGTGGCCCCAATACAAATGTATATTTTTAGATCCAGTGTCTGAAATTTTGTCCAACAACTGTTGGTGTTTTATATCGCTATCTTTAAAAAAATCACTTTTAATAATTAGGTGTACATTTTCAACATTGCCAAATTCTGCTGAAAATGCCTCTATAGTTTCATTTATGGATTTTCTAGTTTCGTACTTACCGATTAACAGGAATCTAAAATCTGTAGACTTGGGTCTGTTGTAAGGATGAAATGTGTGCGGGTCAACACCTTCTTGTACTATTCTTACATTGTTAGGATCAATACCATTAGTAATAGCTGTAGCATATCCCCAGGCTGACGGAATCCATAACTCGTACTTTTGATATACATTTAACAAGGTAGCAGGTATTCGAGTAGATTCAAATACTCCCCAATTGATATTAGTTCCTTTGAAAGCATTGTTGTAGTCTGTGCCCACAAATGATATATTAATATCGGTATCTTGGCTTGTGGCTGCCGCTTGCATCAGTGCTGGGTGATCGGTGAAGTCTACCAGCTGTATCCGGCGGTTAATACCTGTCATACCCAGGAGATTTTTGGCTATGTTGCCATAATGTGTGCCAATGCCGGATTTATTGGACTGTCCAATTAAAGTTATTTTCATCTA
>CAINWC010000259.1 GCA_903854305.1 uncultured Pseudomonadota bacterium
CAGCATCCTGAACCAAAAAGGCTCAAGTGGTAAAAGCCTAGAATGCATTAGGTACACCCGTTAAGGGCGCGCGCACAACACTCGAATGACCAAAACCGATGCTATAAACTAGTTCAAGGAATTATTAGCCTAAACCGCACCGCAGAGAACAAACTTTAAAACTTTGAATTTTTAATACTAGAAGTTTTATGAGTTACTTATTACATGCTACTTAGCAAACTCTAAAACCATTGAAATGATTTTACTATAAATTTAGCTGGTGTGACAAAGTTCACAATTACTATTTTTTAGCGCAGACGCCATCAATCTGGTCTTGCATTTGCGATATTCTGCGCTTGATGTCGCCCACATCAACATTGCCACTTTTAGCGCTAAGTAACTCATGCGACAAATTAAGCGCCGCCATAATCGCAATACGCTCAACGCCAATAATCTTACCGCTGTCACGAATATCGCGCATTTTCTTATCTAAAAAATTAACTGCGTTGATTAGCCCAGGACGTTCCGCATCGGTACAAGATACCGTGAATTCACGACCCATGATATTGACATCTACGCCTTTACTTTGACTCATTGTGTTTTACTCAACATCGTAACTCAAACCCGCCTTAAGGCAGGCTCTCCATCAAGGCTTCAATACGTTCGCTCGCTTGTGCCATATTGGCCTTTAATAGCGCAGCATCACTCTGCGTTACGCTTAAATCAAGGCGCAACTGCGCGTTTTCATTGCGCAGGTCACCGCACAGTGAAATCAATCCTGATAATTTTACTTCAAGCGCTTTTAAGTCTGCATCCATGCGGCTACTATAATTGAAAAAACTGATTATAGTCAATAGTTAACGTGTAATTTTCAAAGTATTACAAGATGTTGTAAATATTGGACAACAAACCATCAAAAAATAGTTCATTTAGGTTGAAAAATAAACGCTATAATTCGCACTTGTTGTTAGGTGCCAAGTTTGTTTTCTACAAACAAGGTGAAACTGGGAAATAGGTGCGTTACTACTTTAATTATTTAAAGTTTAACTAGTCCTATGCTGCCCCCGCAACGGTAAGTGAGCTTTTGATTTATTCAAATGGTTTTGCAATATGCCACTGAGTTAAACCCTGAAAAAGGTGAGATTTGGGAAGGCGCAAAACACTAGGCTAAATAACCTAAATGTAAGGTTAAACCTAGCGCTCACAAGCCCGGAGACCGGCCTAAGAACATCGTCTTATTTCAAGACACGCTAGGAAATGCCGCGGGGTGACGGTAAACAAAGGCTGCGCTATTTGCGTCGTTTGCTCGACCGCGCTTTCTTTATTTATTTCAATTCTTAAGTATTCCCTAGTTTAAAAATCTACATGCGGGGCCGCATGTAATTTAGGGAAAATACAATGAAAAAAACTACCATTGCCAGCCTGATAAGCTTGGCTTTCACCTCACCTGTTTTTGCGATTGAAAATATTAATTTAAATGATGTAGTTGTGACTGCCAGTCGCGTTTCACAACCACGTGAAAGCGTGTTGGGTGATATTACCGTGATTAGCCAAGAAGAAATTGAGCGCGCTGGTGCTGGCTCTCTTACCGACTTATTGCAATCTCAACCCGGTGTACAAATTAACACAAGTGGTGGTGCAGGCACGGGCTCTAGCATATATTTACGCGGCACTAATAGCGACCACCTTATCGTATTAGTAGATGGCATCCGTCTTAACTCAGCCACTTCAGGCACTACGGCTTTTGAGAATATACCGCTTGCACAAATTGAAAAAATTGAAA
>CAINWC010000260.1 GCA_903854305.1 uncultured Pseudomonadota bacterium
CTATGCGCGTGGCCATTAATTTGGTTAAAAGTGGTGAAGCTAACGCTTGTGTCAGCGCAGGGAATACAGGCGCACTCATGGCAACCGCTCGCTTTGTGCTAAAAACTCTACCTGGTATTGATAGACCTGCCATCGCAGGTGTGTTTCCTAGCCAAAAAGGTAAAACTTATATTCTTGACTTGGGTGCGAACGCTGATTGCACGGCAGAGCAGTTATTGCAATTTGCAGTAATGGGTAGCATGCTGGTTTCATGTGTTGAGCACAAAGAGAATCCAACAGTAGGTTTATTAAATATAGGCTCTGAAGATATTAAGGGTAATGAGGTCGTTAAAAAAACGGGGGAGTTATTACGCGCCAGCCATTTGAACTTTTACGGCAACGTAGAAGGTAACGATATATTTAAAGGGACTACAGATGTAGTAGTTTGCGATGGTTTTGTTGGTAACATTGCGCTGAAAGCATCTGAAGGTTTAGTTCAAATGATGGGACGTTTTCTTTCTAATGAATTTAAACGCAACTGGCTAACTAAGTTAATGGGCTTGGCATGCATGCCCGTGCTAAAGGCATTCAAGAA
The DNA here is from genome assembly GCA_903854305.1 of uncultured Pseudomonadota bacterium. Lineage (GTDB taxonomy): Bacteria > Pseudomonadota > Gammaproteobacteria > Burkholderiales > Methylophilaceae > Methylotenera. The sequence continues at coordinate 575 of CAINWC010000260.1, forward strand.
ACGTATGGATCCACGTCGTTATAACGGCGCAAGCTTTTTAGGATTGCGCGGTATTGTGGTAAAAAGCCACGGCGGAGCAGATAGCTTTGCTTTTTTAAATGCGATTCATACCGCCGTTGAAGAATCTCGTAATGGCGTGCTTAAGCGAATCACGCAGCAATTAGAAATTGAACATATACAATCACAACAAAATATTCCTACGCCAGACCTCACAGCAACCAATACAGATAACGCCATCACGGAAAACGAATGATTTATTCTCGCATTGCAGGCACGGGTAGTTACCTCCCTAAAAAAATACTCACCAATGCAGAATTAGAAAGCATGGTAGACACCACAGACGAGTGGATTTTTACTCGCACGGGTATTCGTGAACGTCACATTGTGGCTGATGATGAGTTTACCAGTGACTTAGCCTTGCATGCTGCGCGCAACGCAATTGAATCAGCTGGCATCAAGGCTGAAGATATTGATCTGATTATTGTCGCTACCACAACACCAGATAAGATATTTCCAAGTACCGCCTGTATTTTGCAGCAGAAATTAGGCGTTGCAGGTTGCCCCGCATTTGACGTGCAAGCGGTTTGTAGCGGTTTTGTCTACGCGCTAGCCACAGCAGACAATTTCATTAAAGCGAATGCGGCTAAATGTGCGTTGGTGATTGGTGCTGAATCATTCTCACGCATTACAGATTGGACAGATCGCGGCAATTGCATCTTATGGGGCGATGGCGCTGGCGCAGTGATTCTGCAAGCGAGCGAAGAGCAGGGCGTTATTTCTACCCATCTGCACGCTGATGGTAGCTATGAGAAAATGTTGCACGTACCTCGGAAAGGCGATATTAACGGCTGTGACACAGTGGTGATGGAAGGCAATGGCGTGTTTAAAGTGGCCGTGAATACGTTAGATGCAATTGTCGATGAAACCTTAACCGCGAATGGCATGCAAAAATCTGATATTGACTGGTTAGTACCACATCAAGCTAACATTCGTATATTGCAAGCCACGGCAAAAAAACTTGATATGAGCATGGATAAGGTTGTTGTAACCGTTGATAAACACGGCAATACCTCTGCGGCCTCAATTCCATTGGCGTTAGATACGGCCGTTCGTGACGGACGCATCAAGCGTGGTGAGATAATTCTCATGGAAGCTTTTGGTGGCGGATTCACTTGGGGCTCGGCATTAATTAAATATTAACAATCATTTGTTATTAACCATTAAATGACACAAAAACTATGAATAAACTTGCACTTTTCTTCCCTGGCCAAGGCTCTCAATCAGTAGGAATGATGGCTGGCTTCGGTGATTCTGCCATTATTAAAAATACTTTTATTGAAGCTTCAGACATTTTAGGTGTTGATTTTTGGTCTATGGCAACAGAAACCAATGAAAACATCAACCAAACTACACATACACAGCCAATCATGTTGATTGCTGGAGTTGCTACTTGGCGCGCATGGCTTGCATTATCAAATAACACTCCCGCCATGTTAGCCGGTCATAGCTTAGGTGAATATACTGCGCTAGTTGCTTCAGGCGCTTTAAGCTTTGCAGATGCCTTGCCACTAGTGCGTTACCGCGCTGAAGTCATGCAAGCAGCAGTGCCGACTGGTGTTGGTGCGATGGCTGCAATATTAGGCTTAGATGACGATCTTGTGCGTGCAGTATGTGCTGAAGCTGCGCAAAATGAAGTGCTAGAAGCGGTAAACTTTAACTCACCTGGCCAAGTGGTGATTGCAGGTAATAAAGCAGCCGTTGAACGTGGTATGGCACTTGCAAAAGATAAAGGTGCTAAACGTGCATTGCCGCTCCCAGTCAGTGTGCCATCGCATTGTGCGCTCATGAAACCAGCAGCAGAAAAGTTAGCTGATTATTTAAAAAATGTGGCTATTCATGCGCCAAAAATTCCTGTGTTACATAATGCCGATGTTGCTTCATATAATGATGGTGATAAAATTAAAGATGCATTAGTGCGTCAGTTATATAGCCCAGTGCGCTGGGTCGAAACTGTGCAAGCGATTCATGCACAAGGCATTACGCAAGCGGCTGAATGTGGCCCGGGCAAAGTTTTAGCTGGCCTAACAAAGCGTATTGTCGCTGAATTACCTTGTATCGCTTTAACCAATAATGAGGCTTTAGTCGAATTGCAGGGCATACTATAAACAGCTTTAACTAACACTTAAATATATTATTATCAAAGGGTTACCATGTTAACTGGACAAATTGCATTAATTACTGGCGCAAGCCGTGGTATTGGCGCTGCCATCGCACAAGAACTTGGTAAACAAGGTGCAACAGTCATTGGTACTGCAACATCAGAGAGCGGTGCAGCCTCTATCAGCAGTACATTTGCTGTAGCAAACATCAAAGGCGAAGGCATGGCTTTGAACGTGAATGATGCAGCACAAATTGAAGCCACTTTAAAAGTGATTGCTGAAAAATATGGCGATGTAAGCATCTTGGTCAATAACGCGGGTATCACTCGTGACACATTGCTAATGCGGATGAAAGATGATGATTGGAATGCTGTCATTGGTACCAATTTAACCTCAGTTTTTCGCATGAGCCAAGCCGTATTACGCCCAATGATGAAGGCGCGTACTGGCCGTATTATTAGCATTTCTTCTGTGGTTGGCCATATGGGCAATGCTGGGCAGGTAAATTATGCCGCCGCAAAAGCGGGTATGACTGGCTTCAGTAAATCATTAGCAGCAGAAGTAGGTAGTCGTGGCATCACCGTAAACTGTGTGGCGCCAGGCTTCATTGATACCGATATGACGGCAGAGTTGTCAGAAGACATCACCAATAAAATGCTTGCGCGCATTCCAGCAGGGCGTTTAGGTAACGTAAAAGAAATCGCAGCAACTGTGGCATTTTTAGCATCACCAGGTGCGGCGTATATTACTGGTGAGACCATTCATGTGAATGGCGGCATGTTGATGGTGTAAGTGTTGCAAGGTAATTAAATCAGTATAAATTTTTTGTATTGTTTAAGTTTTTTGGTATTTTTGCTGAGTTTTGGTAGAATACTGTCTTAGCTGAAGTATATTTTTATATCAGGCTATTTTTTAATAAAAGGGGTAATTAGATGTCTGACATCGAACAACGCGTTAAAAAAATTGTTGCTGAACAACTTGGTGCAAATGAAGCTGATGTTAAAAACGCATCATCTTTTGTAGATGATTTAGGTGCTGACTCACTTGATACAGTTGAGCTAGTCATGGCATTAGAAGAAGAATTCGACTGTGAAATTCCTGATGAAGAAGCAGAAAAAATCACGACAGTTCAATTAGCGATTGATTACA
>CAINWC010000261.1 GCA_903854305.1 uncultured Pseudomonadota bacterium
ATATAACGAACTTAAGCAAAATGGCTTACACATGTTTGATGCGTGGGCTAAGCAGTATGGTGATGTGCAGACGGTTTATGAAGTAGCGCCGTCTGGCACTGGTTATCGCTTGTCTCAGCGCTTTGCGAAGTTTAAAAATCTTGGTTCGTTAATGGGGTCTTATCGCAGTTTTGCCGATGTGATTACATTGGATGATTTAAAGGCGCAAGAAGTGGCGTTAGGTAAAACCTTTCCTGTGCCTAAGTTGGTGGGTGGTAAGCCGCTTAACGTGGTTGCGCAGCGCTCTGAATTGCAAGAGAAGTTCTTCGGTGTGCCTGAAATTGTTCGGGGCGAAAAAGGCGAGATTATTTTTGAAATTGATTTATCAAAACCAGTATCAATTGAGGAAGACAAGGATAAATGGGTTTTAAAAACAGAATTTAGTGCTAAGTCATATGATACTCAAGCCGATGCGGCGTATGGGCTTGCGCTCGGTGCTACTACGCCAAAAATGACGATAGATAAGGAATCAATCGTTGGCCAATTTGATAATTTACGTGAATTGACGCGTCAACCGAAAGGTAAAGTTAATGCACTTTCTTTAACTGGCCTTGCCAATAAGGCGGGATTGGATTATAGAATAATTGACTCGGCTGCGCCTGATTTTGCTGGTAGTAAAATCAATATCGCGGTAGGCAATATGCTTAAAAATTATGAGAAGTGGCATGCTGATAAGGGTGTTCAGTTAGCTTTCTGTGATCTATCAGTTCCGCTGTCGGCAAAAGCCAAGATGGCGAGTAATGAAAAAAGAATTTATGTGCGGGATGATAAAGGCGATATTACCCATAAAAAAGGGACGTTACATACGCCTAAAGGTTTTGAGAGTTTCCCTTATTATGTAGTGGCTATTGGTGCTGGCCAGTCTCGTACATTTACTATGTACGATGCTTATACTGGTGCGGTTTTAAAGGCTGGGTTTGACACTAAGCCCGATGTGCATCAGTTTGTGAAAGCTATTTTAATTAAAGAAGCAGCTGAAGGGAATGTTACCTGGCTGGGTATGCGTGAACGTATGCGCGCCATTGAGCCAGATGAAATTGATGAGTATAAGAATCATCATTCTTTAGATAATGATGGTGATGCTGCTGATTTTGAATTTTCTGTTCAGGATGTTGAGGGTGTATCTGCTGTTGCTGGGTTTTCTGTTTACGATGACATTAAAGCTAAATTAGTGGCTGGCGGTGTTCCTCTTACAGAAGTGGAGTTTATTCACGATCATGATACGCCGCAGGCTAAGGACGCTTTGTTTAAACGTGTTAATGCTGGCGAGGTGCGGTTCTTGTTGGGTTCTACGCCTAAGATGGGTGCTGGAACTAACGTGCAGAAAAAGTTGGTTGCTTTGCATCATATTGACGCGCCTTGGCGGCCTAGTGATTTAGAGCAGCGCGAAGGTCGTATTATTCGGCGCGGAAATGAGTTGTATGAGCGTGATCCTGAAGGGTTTGCAGTTGACGTTATTCGTTATGCTACGGCTCAAACGTATGACACAAGGCGTTGGCAGCTGTTAGAGCACAAGGCGGCAGGCGTTGAGCAATTGCGTAATTACGATGGCGCTAATGAAATTGACGATGTAGCTACTGAGGCGAGCAACTCGGCTGATATGAAGGCGGCCGCTTCGGGCAATCCTTTGATCTTGAAAGAAACGCAGCTGGCCACCGAGGTTAAGAAACTGACTGCCTTGGGGCGTAGTCACTTGGACGGTGAGTACGTGACACGCAATCGAATGTATTCAAGTAAAAACTTTGCTGAATCATTTGGGCCAGGCATTTTGCTTGAGCTTAAAACCATGCAGACTGAGCGCGATATGGCGCCGGTGCTGGGTGTTTTTGAAGGGCGGAAGCTCTTGGAGAAAGAGCATGTGTTGGCCGCAATGGAAAAAATTGCTTCTTCTTTGCTGGCGTTGGGTGAAAAGAAAGTTTTAATTTATCGCGGTAGCAAGTTTGAATTTGAGAAAACGCATACTAATATTACTAAACTAACTATGCCTGATGGCAACAGCGCGCATTTAGAGGCGATTTCGCCCTCTGGTTCTATTACGCGTATGGAAAACTTTGTAAATAGTATTGAAAGTAAAATTAGCTTATTAGAGGAAAAGATTGTAGCTTCATCGGTTGAGGCGGTTGATCTTGCTAAGTTGTTGGGTAAGCCTTTCCCGCGTGCAGGTGATTTGGCTACAGC
>CAINWC010000262.1 GCA_903854305.1 uncultured Pseudomonadota bacterium
CCTTGATCTGTATTTAGAAATACCCATTTAAAGTTCTAGTTTGAATCTGTTACGCTTATTTTAGAATAAAATTACTCATCACGCATTTGTAATCTTGTGGCCATTTGCCGTAAAAACTTCAGGGCGACTTTGGGCTCATCTAAAAGCAGTGTTTCAATCGTGTCCGGGTAAATAACTACTACGTCAGCTATTTCAGAAGCTACAACTGCATCAGCAATGGTTGGCAGGTTAGATAACATCGCCATTTCACCAAAGTAGTCGCCAGCTTCAATCAAGCGCATCACCTTGCCATGCTGTATAAGTTGCACTTGGCCGCTTACCACGTAAAACAAGCAATGCGTTGAGTCACCATGATTAAATATATATTCGCCTTGCTGATAGGTTTTCCCATAACGCTGCATCAATTCTTGTTTGTAGGCCGACTCTGGTTGCGGCATGCTGTTGAATAGGCCCTTTAGTAAAAGCACATCCTTCTTTCGCAATGTGGCAATAAGTTCGGTACCAAGCAAAAACACAGCAAAATTAAAATACAGCCAGGTAATCGAGATGAACAGATTTTTCATGCTGCCAAATACAGAGCCGTATGATGCATTGATTGTTAAAAATAAAGTAAATGCCGGGCGCATCAGCAACCAGAGTATTGCAGTAAACAGCGCGCCAATAAAAATATGTCTGATAAATAAGCGAACAGGGAAGAATGCAAAATAAAAGGCAGCAATCAATAATGTAGTAAGGGTTAACGATAAAAGTATGGGGACGGTAGTGGCAACCGTCGCTGAAGACTGAATGATCGCATGCAATAATTGGCTATTAGCGCCTAAAAAAGCCATTACTTTTTCTAGCATGAGCCCTGCAAATGTAAATAGAAAGAACAGTACTAACATGCCGACTACCGCAATAATATCTTTGATTTTTCGACGTACAAACGAAGGCGCCTCAACTAAAGCGGCAATATTGTAAAAAGTCGAGCGCATTGCACTAGCCAGTGGCGTCACCGCCCACAGCAATACAAATAAACCTAAAGCGCCCCAGGCAGCCTTTTGCTGCGCAGAGTTATACACTTCCAACATAATCGCGCTACTTAGTTTAGGTACTAAATTGCCGGTAATAATGGCCAGTTTCACCACAGCGTAATCAGAGCTAAACACTAAATGGCTTAATAAAAAGAACATTAACAACACCAGCGGTATCAGCGCAAACATCGCATAAAAAGAAAGTGAGGCTGATAACCCGAGTACATTGTGCCGCTGAAATGCTTTGAACATTTCATGTAATACAAATAGTGGCGTGTTGTAGCGCTGCTTGGCATAGACCTCGCGAGGCTTATTAATTGCACTTTGTAAGCTCGCAGGAATGCCAAACACATTGTTTTGCAGCTTGGTCTTAGGCTTAAAGGTAATTTTTTTCATTTTAGCGGCTGATGTTATTTGTTATTTCTTTGACTGTAAGCCCTTAAACTTTTCAGTAGCAGCAACCAAGGCTGAAGTAATGCCTAGCTCCATTGCTGAATGACCTGCATCCTGAATGATATGAAATTCAGCATGTGGCATTGCTCGGCTTAGTTCCCAGGCACTTTTTGGTGGGCAGACCATGTCGTAACGACCTTGCACAATAACAGTAGGAATATGAGCAAGCTTAGCGCAATCATTTAGCATTGCTTCGCCATCCACAAAACAATCATGCGCTATATAATGGATTTGAATACGCGCTCTTGCCACCTCAACAGCCCATTGCTCAGGGCTCAGTTCTTGTGCAGTGCCAACTTCATTCGGTACCAAGCGCATGATGGAATTTTCAAAAGCATTCCATTGCAAAGCCGCAGGAATATTCACTGAACTATCTTCATTAAAAATAAGTTTGCGGTATGCGCTCAATACGTCATGGTGTGCTTCAGTAGGTAAATGTGCGGTCAGTGCATGCCAGGCTTCAGGGTGAAAATGGGCGACATCACCTAAAAACCAATTCAATTCAGAATGGCGGCTTAAAAATATACCGCGCAATGTCAGGCTTGTTACAAGTTGCGGAAATGCTAAAGCATAAGCCAATGCAAGTGTGCTACCCCAGGAGCCGCCAAATACATGCCATTGCTTGATATTGAGCGCTTCGCGGATATGGTTGATGTCGGCCACTAAATCATCAGTAGTATTCTGTGTAATTGCACCTTGTGGTTTACTACGCCCACAGCCGCGCTGGTCAATTAAAATGATTTTATAATGCGCAGGGTCAAAAAATCGACGTTGCGTTGGATTGCAACCACTCCCTGGACCACCATGTAAAAAAACAACAGGCTCGCCTTCAGGATTCCCGCAAATTTCATAATAGACTTCGTGTAAATCGTCCGTTTTAAATGTACTTTTATCAAAAGCATCGAGTTCAGGAAACAAATTGTAAGTGCTGTTTTGCATAATTGGATTGAAGCTTTCTAATTGATTATTAATGATATTTTTAAATATATTAGCATTAAGTAAGTGAGGCCTAAACACTTATTTTACAAATTCAGAACTAATTGTAAGTAAATTGTAACTAATGTATTGCAAATAGTTTGTGACTAGAATATAGTTCTGTACGCACATGAAAATGTGATGGCAATTAATATCAATTGGTTGGTAAATATTTTGAGAGAAAATCAAAACTTTAACAATTAGGCGGCATTATTTTGTAAACCCTTAGTAGTTTAACTTTGGAGATTAATATGCAAATCAACAAGATCAAATTAGCATTAGGTTTGGTTGCAGGTTTATCAGTGGCAATGCCAATGGTAGCATCAGCAGCAG
>CAINWC010000263.1 GCA_903854305.1 uncultured Pseudomonadota bacterium
ATGCAAAAAACCTGGGTTTTTAACTGCGGCAGTGCCGATGATGACATAACCAATACCGCTATCTAAATAGCGCTCAATCGTTTCTAAATCACGAATGCCGCCACCTAATTGAATAGGAATATCACCGCCTACTGCGCTTACAATGGCCTTAATAGCGGCCGCATTCACAGGCTTGCCTGCGAACGCGCCATTCAAGTCTACCAAATGCAAACGTTTACCACCACGATCAACCCAGTGGCGCGCCATTGCGCCTGGGTCTTCAGAAAATACTGTGGATTCTTCCATTAAACCTTGTTTTAGTCTGACACAGTGGCCATCTTTGAGATCGATTGCTGGGATAATTAACATAGTGAGTTTAAGCGTATTTAAGTTAGGTTGTATTAAAGATGTGTTTACTGATTAAAAGTGTTTGATCAAATTAATATTGATACATTCAAGATACGTTTATTCAAGGCTTCCAGTTTACAAAATTACTTAACATTTGCAAGCCTGCATTCGCACTTTTTTCCGGGTGAAACTGTACTGCAAATAAATTATTTTTGGCGATTGCGCTGGTAAAGCGAGTTGGGTATTCGCTAAAGCCTGAAGTAAGGCTTTCATCGGCAGGTTGCACGTAATAACTATGCACATAATAAAAACGTTCACCATCGGCAATATCTTGCCATAAGGCATGCGACTTAGCTTGATAGACTTGATTCCAGCCCATGTGTGGCACTTTTAATTTTGCGCCATTACTGTCTTTCATATCAGCCGCTGCAAAACGTTTAACATTGCCTTTTAACAAACCTAATCCGGCTGCATCGCCTTCTTCTGAATGCTCAAAGAGCATTTGCATACCAATACAAATACCTAAAAATGGCTTATTTTCCGCAGCATGCATTACAGCTGCTCGTAAACCTCTCGAATCTAATTCGCGCATACAATCTGGCATGGCACCTTGACCGGGAAAAACAACGCGTTCGGCATGCGAAATCTCATCAGGATTACTAGTCACTAATACGTGTTTAGCTGGTGCTACATGCTCTAATGCTTTGGACACAGAACGTAAGTTACCCATGCCATAATCAACCACTGCAATATCGATTTTTTTCATACGGCGATCTCTTGACCAATAAAGGCTTAAAGACTTCCTTTGGTAGAAGGCATCATGCCTGCCATACGTACATCAAGTTCAACGGCCATACGCAACGCACGCCCAAAGGCTTTGAAAATTGATTCGGCTTGATGATGAGCGTTGTGACCTTTAAGGTTATCTATGTGCAATGAAACATTGGCATGATTCACAAAGCCTTGAAAGAACTCATGCACTAAATCAACGTCAAACTCACCAATCTGAGCACGGGTAAATACGCAACCAAAGACCAAGCCTGGTCGACCTGAAATATCCAACACCACCCGCGAAAGTGCTTCATCTAACGGCACATAAGCATGACCATAACGACGTATGCCTTTTTTGTCGCCTATCGCTTTTGAAAAAGCCTGTCCCAAGGTAATGCCAATATCTTCAACGGTGTGATGCGCATCAATGTGCAAGTCACCCTTAGCATTCACGTTAATATCCATCATGCCGTGACGGGCGATTTGATCTAGCATGTGATCTAAAAATCCCAAGCCAGTATTGAATTGAGAAACACCTGTGCCATCTAAATTAATCGCGACGGTAATTTGTGTTTCTAAGGTATTTCTAACGACTTCAGCAGCGCGCATATTGATTCACTTTAAAGGGAAAGTGTAAAACTAAATGAGATATGCTATTTTAACCTAAACTAGATGCGCTTGGTTTTTTTGAATAACGCAGGAAAATAATCTACCAACTAACATTTGATTACTTAACCTAAGTAGCCGACTCTTAAATATTAGCAATTTATTAAATAAAAAAAGCCTAGCAAGATATACATTATCTTTACTAGGCTTTTGCTTATCAGCTTACGCTAACATGGCTCTTACTTGTGATCACTCAAAAAAATAAATTCTTGAGTGATCTGTTTGTAAGAAACTTACTTATTTTGCAGCTTCAGCTGGCGCAGCAGCTTCTGTTGCTGCAGGAGCAGCTTCAGCTGGCGCTTCTGCAGCAGGTGCTGCTTCCGTTGCCGCTGGTGCAGAAATTTCTGCTGGTGCTGGAGCAGCAGCTTCAACCGGCGCTTCTTTTTTGCCACCAAGTAAAGTAACTAACAATAACACTACTGCTGCAGCAATGATCCATGGAAGGAATTTTTTAACGCCACCAGCACTAGCTGAAGAACCGTGTGCAATTGCAGTGATTTCTGCAGCTGCAGCAGCTGGGTCAGCAGCGCCATAGATTGCAGCACCAGCAACGATAATTGTTGCGCCTGCATCTTTAACTTGTTGTGTAGTAGCCGCTTTAACGCCGCCAGCAACTGAAATTTCAACGCCTAAATTTAAACCAGCAACCATTGCTAAGTCATTAAATGGTGTTTGACCAGCCGCTTGTTGATCTAAACCAGTGTGAACGCCAATGATGTGCGCGCCTAATTTAGCCACTTCAATTGTGCGTGTTTTTTTGTCAGCAACGTTGATCAAATCAACTTGTGCTTTTTTACCATATTTATTAGCAACATCAATTACACCTTTGATAGTACCAATATCAGCAGTACCCAAAACTGTACAAATATCAGCACCAGCTTTATAGAATGGCTCAGCTTCGTAGAAACCAGCGTCCATTGTTTTAAGATCAACTAAGATTTTGTTGTTTGGGAATTTAGCTCGTAAAACTTCAAGCAACTTGATACCGTTATGCTTAATGCAAGGTGTACCAATTTCCAAAATATCTACATGTGGGGCAACTTTAGTTGCTAAAGCGACAGTACCGTCGAAATCTAATGAATCTAATGCCATTTGGGTTTGAGCCATGCTACATCCTCCAACTAAAAGTAAATCATCGTGTAATTTACTTAAGATTAAAATACGAATTTAAGATAATTTTTTTATATTGTGTACAAAATACACATAACGCACATAATAACCGCACTTAGTGTTTAATTTCAAACTTTTCGTGCTTTTTTTCACTGATTTGTGTTGATTTATTTAGGTTTTATAACAGAAAAGACCGCTAAAAGCGTGCAGCATGGCGGTTTTAAGACAATTTCTGGTGGATTTCTACAAGATTGATTTTATTGCGCTTATCAGTATTTCAGACTGTGCCTCGGTACCAATGGTGATGCGTAAATATGCGGAAATTCGGCTTGGTGATTTAAAATGACGGACAACAATGCTCTTTTCACGCAATTTTGCTGTGAGCTCTGCGCCATCTTTAACTGGATGTTTAGCAAAAATAAAGTTTGCACCTGATGGCAATACATCAAAACCTAAATCAGCTAACTCACTAACCAGAGCTTCACGCGTTTTAATCACTTTGCTACAGGTTTGCTCAAAATATGTAGAATCTTGCATCGCTGCAATAGCACCAGCAGAAGCGAAGCGATCAATGGGGTATGAATTAAAACTGTCTTTAACGCGCATCAAAGCTTCGATTAAATCCGACGAACCTAGCGCGTAACCAACACGTAGGCCGGCTAAAGAGCGGGCTTTTGACAAGGTATGCGTCACTAGTAAATTTGGGTAACGATTGATTAAACTTACCGCAGACTCCGTGCCGAAATCTACATAGGCTTCATCTATCACCACTACAGATTGCGTATTTTTTTTCAGTAGCTTTTCAATTTCAACTAAAGCCAGTGGAATGCCCGTTGGTGCGTTTGGATTCGGAAATATGATGCCGCCGTTAGGTTGATCATAATCATCAATATTGATTGAAAAATCATCTGCTAATGGAAGCGTTTTATATTCAATGCCATACAAACCGCAATACACGGGGTAAAAACTATAAGTAATATCAGGAAATAACAAAGGTTTATCATGCTTTAACAAAGCCTGAAAAGTATGTGCTAGCACCTCGTCCGAACCATTACCAACGAACACTTGATTGGTGTTTAAGTGATGTACTTCGGCAATTTCTGCCTTAAGCGCATCTGAATTCGGGTCTGGGTACAGGCGCAGTGAATCTGTAGCCTCTAACTTCAATGCTTCTAAAACCTTAGGGCTAGGGCCGTAAGGATTTTCATTGGTATTGAGTTTTACTAGATTGTCCAGCTTAGGCTGCTCACCTGGCACATAAGGCGTAAGCTTATGTACGATATCGCTCCAGAGTTTACTCATGACTTCAGGCTGGATTTTTTAAGCGATATTCAGCACTGCGTGCATGTGCTTGCAGGCCTTCGCCATAAGCTAATGTAGCAGCCACTTTGCCTAGCACTTGCGCGCCCTCGGCTGAAACCATAATCAAGCTTGAGCGCTTTTGAAAGTCGTACACCCCTAATGGCGATGAAAACCTAGCAGTACGTGAAGTTGGCAACACGTGGTTAGGACCCGCACAGTAGTCACCGAGGGCTTCGCAGGTATTTCTTCCCATAAAAATAGCACCTGCATGTTTGATTTTTTTACTGAATGATAGCGGCTCATCCATCGATAATTCTAAGTGTTCTGGCGCAATGTAATTGCAAATTTCTGCGGCCTCATCCAAATCTCGCACTTGAATCAGTGCACCGCGGTCTGTTAATGACGTTCTAATAATATCTTTACGTGGCA